>JAEDFX010000129.1 GCA_016297805.1 Treponema sp.
TCAATTTTTTATCTTGAATAAATACCTGTTAATGCTTCATTAATATTTTCCGAACTGTAGTATGCTACAAAATTATTGTAATAATCTATTTTTTGAGAACATATACCTTGTTAATCGTTTAACATCATTGTAAAATGAATATTGTATTATGGAGAATATTATGGCTGACACAAAACTTCTTTTAACAGATAAGATTGCACGTAAAATCACACCGGATATGGTTGGATTATTTTTTGAAGATATTAATTTTGCTGCCGATGGCGGACTTTATGCAGAACTTATTGAAAACCGCTCTTTTGAAGCTGTAAAAAGTAAAGGTGAAAATCACAACTACGTACTTAAAGAAGATAACCTTTATGCCTGGTGTTCAACAGAAGGATTAGAAGAAAATCTGGAAATCTCATTTAATCAGCCAATAAGCGAAAAAAATCCACACTATTTACGTTTTACCGCAAAAGCTGACGGCCAAGGCTTTGCAAATAAAGCATACGACGGCATTTCTCTTAAAAAAAGAATGAAATATAAGCTTTCGTTCTACGCTCGCGAAGTAAATTACCCAGAAGGAAATATTCTGGTTTTCATTACAAAAGATGGAAAAACTTATGCAAAAACAGAAGTAGCTTTCAAAAATGCAACAAATCGTCCTAAAGAATGGATGGATACAATTAATGTTACTTGTGACACAATGGACTGGGCATTTTATGAAGGTGAACTTACTGCCGATTCGGATATTACCGGTAGTAGATTTGAAATTCATCTTTCAAAGGCAGGAAGCATTGAATTTGATTTGATTTCGCTAATTCCAGAAGATGCTGTTGAAGGTGTATTCCGTAAGGACCTGTTTGAAGCTCTTGCAGCTTTGCATCCAGCATTCCTTCGTTTCCCAGGTGGATGTATTGTTGAAGGTACAAGCCTTATGCGCCGCTACCAGTGGAAAAATACAGTTGGACCTTTAAAAGATAGAAAAATTAATACAAGTCTTTGGGCAGTTCAAGGTGGAAATGCAATGACAGGTTGGGAACTTCCAGATTCTCATTACATGCAGAGCTACGGAATTGGTTTCTACGAATATTTCTTGCTTTGTGAAAAGCTTTCATCAGAAAAACGTGTATGTAAACCACTTCCAGTTTTGAACATTGGTGTAGCATGTCAGTTCCGCTCATACGAAACAGTTCCATTTGGTTCAGAGGAATTCCAGCAGTATGTTCAGGATGCCTTGGACTTAATTGAATTTGCAAACGGGCCTGTAACAAGTAAATGGGGAAAAGTCCGTGCAGATATGGGACACCCTGCAAGCTTTAATATGGACATGATTGCCATTGGTAATGAACAATGGGAAAGTGGCGCTGTTGATTTGGCACCACGTTACAAGGCATTTGAAAAAGCAATCCACGAAAAATATCCAGAAATGAAATGCATGGGTACAGCAGGTCCTTTCATTAAGCACCCACTCCACTCTGCTGCCTGGGATTTTTATCACAATGAAGCAAAATCAAATAAAGAATTTGCATACGCTGTAGATGAACACTACTACGTTGCACCACAGTGGCTTTACGACAATGTAACATTATACGATGATTATCCACGTGATATTAATGTATTCGCAGGTGAATATGCCGCACACGACGAAAATCTTTCTAACTCTGTAGAAGCTGGCGTAGCCGAAGCCGCAATGATGACTGGAATGGAACGCAACGGCGACTTAGTTCGTCTTGCATCTTATGCCCCACTCTTCAACAGAATTGGTCATTCCCAGTGGACACCAGATATGATTTGGTTCGATGCCGATAAAGTTGTTCTTACTCCAAGTTATTATGTACAGAAAATTTTCTCTGATTTCTCTGGAGATGAAGCTCTTGAATTAAACGGTCAGGAAAAAACACTTAGAGAAAATCAGATTTATGTTTCTGCTGTAAGATGTAGCAGCTGCGGTAAAAAAATTATCAAACTTGTAAATGGTAACGATGTAGATCAGACTGTTGCGTTGGAAGACAATGGTAAACCGATTGAAGCTGCAGAAATTACAAAAATGAGTGCAAAATCTGGAAAAGCAAAGGTTGTTGTTGCAACAGATGCTGTGAATCCAAATTCAGGAAACAAACCAATTTCATCTGATGTAATGAGTAACCTGGAGTTGTGTCAGAAACGTGCACCGGAAGCCGTTGCATTCACAACTGAAAAGGTTACATTGAACGGAAAAGTTGTTGTACCTGCTAAGAGTGTAATAGTAGTAACATATATGTAATTACTAGCCTACTAAGGCCTTCTTTTTCCATACACCAGATTTATAGCGGATAAGACAAACTACACCTGTAAGTATCCAGGTTAATGCAGTTGTATACCAGATTCCTCTGTACCCCATTGCAATTTCATGTCCAAACAATGAAATAACAGCAATTCTTGAAAGTATTTGCGAGAACAGGATTCTGCATACAACTTCTGAAATACCATTAATCAAAGCAAAGTTTGCATCTCCACAACCGTTTAAAACAGCTCGTGGTACATAAATCATGCCAAGTCCGAAATATGCTATAGAAGTTATTCTTAAACCTGCGGCACCAATTCTAATTACTTCACTGTCTTTTACAAACCAGCTTACAATCATAGGACTAAAGAATTGGAATAAAGGAAGCATGGCAAGACTGAATATAAAAGCAAAAAGAGTTCCTCTGTGCATACCCTTCTTCACTCTATCAAAATCTTTTGCTCCACAGTTCTGACCACTATAAGTTGTTACAGCGGCACCAAGTGAACCATATGGCTGCTGAACGAGCTGTTCAATTCGCATTGAGATTGTATAAGAAGCCATTACTGTTTCACCAAAAGTATTTACAACTCCCTGTAAAACCATCATAGAAACTGCAATCAAAGCATTCTGTAAGGCAATAGGAACACCAAGCTTAAATGAATTCAGAATAATCATTCTATGAGGCTGCAATTCTCTTTTAGACAGATGGAAATATGGATTCTTGTAATAAGCATAAATCAAACTGGTAATTGCACTTACTGCCTGAGAGATAATTGTTGCAAAAGCTACACCAAATACTCCCCAACCGCAGCTCAATACAAATACTAAATCCAGAACAAGATTCACAATGCTGGAAAGAATCAGAAAATATAAAGGTGTTTTAGAATCTCCCAAAGCTCTTAAAATTGAAGCAACACCATTGTATATAGCTACAAAAATGATTCCGTAACAGGTTGTACGCATATACACAACAGAATCAGGAAAAATAACATCAGGACATCTGAGAAGCTTTAAAATAAAAGGACAAATCAGACAGCCTACAATAGAAATTATTATTGAAACAACTCCAAGTACATAGAAGGAATTGGCGATTGTAGTCTTAACCAGTCGTTCTTCTTTTGCACCAAAATATTGTGCAACAATAATTCCTATACCAATTGCAAGCCCTGAACTTAAGGAGAAAAAGAGAAAGTTCATTGAACCGCAGGTGCCTACAGCCGCAATGGCATTTGCACCTACAAAATTGCCTACAACAATGGAATCTACCATGTTGTAAAGCTGCTGAAATACATTACCTATTAATAAAGGTACCGCAAAAGACAAAATGTGTTTTGATGGAGACCCTACGGTCATATCTTTAATATTTGAATTTTTCATATTAAATACCATCAATATAATACAAAATTCGCAAAAATAAAAATTGTATAAAAAATCACTAATTTATTACATTTATCTTTAATGCCTGAACATTACTTCAGCATATGACTTCTTAAGAAGTTTTTGTATTCCTGTGATTCTTCTACTGTTGGAACTGCACCTTCCGATTTGAAAGTCATTTCACACTTTGTTGCAGCTTCGTAAGGTTTCCATTCAGGCATATCTGTTCCATCAACATCTTTACCATTAGGATTACCTGTTTTAATAAAATTTGCCCAATAGTTACACATCTGACGAGACAAATCATAATGACGGCCTACCATAGGACGCCAGCATTTTGCAAGAGTTTCAAACCAGAACCACAAATCTACAGAATGGAATGTTCCAGGATTATCAGGACCAGGAATATCTGGAGCAAATCGGTAATAGTAGAAATTATTTTTACTTCCACCAGCCTTTCGTGCTTCAAAAACCTTTTTTACAGTCAATTCAATGCCGCTAAGCTCTGCATATTTATTGTGATTTTCATTAACAGGACGACCGAACATAGAATTCTGAGCCTTACCTGTAACCACCTTTGACTGTGGGAAGCTGAGGAATTTTTCAGCATCTTCTCCATAAAGATTCTTAGCTTCTTCTGCCAGACCAGCTTCATCAGCTGCGGCAATATAATTTAAGAATTCATCCTCCGTATTTCCAGAAATAATTGGAATATCAAGACAATTTCCACTCATAAGGGCTTCTGCAGGAGGCACATCTGTAAATTTACCGTCTAAAATAGTGAACATTCTCATATGATTACTTACATATTCGTTGTATTTTTGGAACACAAAATCTGCAGAAAGACCACGAGCTTCTTCAAGGCTGCCCGCACCCATAAATTTAAAGAAGTCTACACCCCAATCTTCCGCCATTTTCAAAGACATTGGATAGCCAATACCAATCTTTTCTTTCATGAAAGGATCCGCTATCAATCCACTCATTACAACAGCTTTATGAATCAGGCCTTTATTCTGCTTTGCAGTAATCTGATGAAGTACACTTCCACCACCTGCCGACTGTCCTGCAATTGTAACGTTATCTGGGTCACCACCAAAAGCCGCAATATTTTCATGAACCCATTTAAGCCCTGCCTGCTGATCAAGCAAACCAAAATTACCAGGTGCATCTGGTGCCTCTTTACTGATTTCTGGATGAGCCAAAAATCCAAAAACATTCAGGCGGTAATTTACGGCAACAACAATAATTCCACGACGGGCAAGACGTTCTCCATCAAATTCCATTTCGGAAGTATAACCCCATTGAAATCCACCTCCAAAAATCCACACAAGAACAGGAAGCTTTTCATCAGCTTTTTTTGCAGGAGTCCAGACATTCAAATAAAGATTATCTTCAGAAATTTCTACACCTGAATCCACATGCCATTCTTTACAATAAACATCAGTTCCAAGACCAGGACGATCCTGTACCGAAAGTGGCCCAAACTGGAAGCAGTCTTTCACCCCTTCCCAAGGCTCACAAGGCTGTGGCGCGCGCCATCTATTCTTTCCAACAGGAGGAGCCGCAAAAGGAATCCCCTTAAAAGATGTAATTCTAGGATCCGCAGCAGGCAATCCCCGAACCTTTCCATATTTTGTTTCAACTTCTCGTAACATAAAATCTCCCAATGATTATTCTAACTATTAAATTGTATACCTAGAATTTCTTTATGAAGTTAGGGATTTTTCTGTAAAACGATTAATGTATATGTTCTCGTGCAAAAATCTGTAAATTTGCCCTCGGCTACAGCTTCCAGATATCCTTATTATACTGTTCAATAGTTCTATCTGAAGAAAAGAAACCAGCTTTTGCAATATTTACAAGCATTTTCTTTGCCCATGAGGTTTTATCTG
>JAEDFX010000130.1 GCA_016297805.1 Treponema sp.
GTGAGCGAACTTTTTCTGTTACAAGTTTACCAAGAATCTGTGTTGGGTAAGCAGCACCTGTTGGGTGATACTGTAAAGAATCCTGATATAACAATTTAGCACCAGCACGGTAAGCAATAACCAGACCATCAGCTGTAGCACCGTAGTGGTTAGATGTTGGGAATCCCTGATAGTGCATACGACCAGCACCACCAGTAGCGATGATTACAACTTTAGCTTTAGCAATGCGGAGTTCACCAGTTTCAACGTTCATTAAAACTGCACCACAAGCTTCACCTTTGTCGTTTTTAATCAATTCAATTGCTGCTGTGAAGTCAACAATTGTGATTGAATCAGGTCTGTTCAAAGCTTCATCCCGAAGTGTACGCATGATTTCAGCACCAGAGTAGTCTTTACAAGCGTGCATACGTTTGCGGCTTGTTCCACCACCGTGTGTTGTTACCATTGTACCATCAGCTTCTTTATCAAATTCTACACCAAGGTCGTTTAACCATTTGATTACAGATGGAGCTTTGTTTGTAAGTGTGTATACCAATTCTGGTTTACCATCAAAGTGTCCACCACCGTAACAGTCCAAGTAGTGCTGAGCAGGTGAGTCATTTGGTTTATCAGCAGCCTGAATACCACCTTCAGCCATCATTGTGTTTGCGTCACCTGGACGAAGCTTTGTTGCCAAAAGAACTTTAGCACCAGCTTCAGAAGCCATGATTGCAGCAGAACATCCAGCTCCACCAGCACCAATTACAAGTACGTCTGTTTCGTAATCTACATGGTTCAAGTCAATCTGATCAGCTGTATAGCGAGGTTTTGCCTGTAACATTTCAGCCAATTCGATTGGAGCTTTCTGACCTTTATTAGGACCAATCTTCAATTCAGTAAACTGTTCCTTAATGCGGTCTGGATGGAATTTTAATAATAAGTCGTCTTTCTGTTCTGCTGTAAGACGAGCATGTTCAAATTTAAGGTTTTCTTCACGTTTTGCAGCAACGATTTTTGCTGCTTCATCAAGATAATTTCCGTACATAATCGTCTCCTATTTTTCAATGTCTCTGTTATTGTAGAGATTTTTGATTTCAGCTTTATCACCAGTAGACATAGCGATGAACTTCTGGATTGCTTCTTCACATTTACCAGCATCAATTTCTGCAACTCTGTCCAAGAGGTGCTGTGTCTGTGGCTGGAGATATTTACCGTTCAAGCGGCGAGCAAGTTCTGCAACCTGTGGATGAGAAATACCAGCAGGACAACGTGATGAACAACATCCACACATTACACAGTCGAATGAAAGTTCAGCACATTTTTCGAATTCTCCACGCTGAGCGTAAGCAATGTACTGCATAACGCTTAAATCCTGTGTACAAGCACGTGTACACGCGTTACAACCTACACAAGAGTAGATTTCAGGATAAAGCTGCATCATTACAGACTGTTCAGGTTTAATTTCATTGATATTGTAAATCTGTTTTACTAATGGGAAGAATGGAAGTGTAGCAATGTACATATCGTTTTCAACTTTCTTAGAACAAGCCAAGCAAGTCTGGAGCTGATTAGTTCCTTTAATACGATAAATTGTAGCACAAGCTCCACAGAAACCGTTTCTACATCCACAACCACGTTTCAACTGATATCCAGCATACTCCATGGCATTCATAATTGTTAATTCAGCTGGTACATCATATTTTTTTCCAAAAATATAAATTGTTGCCATTTCTTTATCTGCCATATTTTTTTCCTTAGGGCTTTGCCCTAAAACCCATTAATTAGGGGAAGAACACCCCTCTACTTCGAAGCGGGGGTTTTCTTCCCCTAAAACCCCATCATTCCCCAGCACGACTTAGGGCTTCCGCCCTAAGAACCCAGCAAAGGTCTATAGGATTTCAGGTTTTTCTTATTAATACTCTGGAGGTAACTCTCCTAATTGATCAAAACTAAATACAGGACCGTCTTTACAAACGAACTTGTCGCCGATGTTACAGCGTCCGCATTTACCAATACCACACTTCATTCTCATTTCCATTGTTGTGAAGATCTGTTCATCCTTGAAACCAAGGTCTTTCAAAATCTTCAACGACATGTGGATAAGAATTGGAGGTCCACACATGATTACTGTCATTCCGGCATCTGGTTTAAGCTCTGTAATGAATGGTGGAACGAATCCTACGTGACCATTCCATCCTTCTTCTGCACGGTCAATTGTAATATCAATTGAACAGTTTGGCTGTTTCATCCAAACATTCTGCATTTCATCAAGGCGAACTAAATCAGCCTTAGAACGGGCACCGTAGATTACCTGGATTTTTCCATAGTTTTCACGGTGATCCATCATGTAATTAACTACAGAGTGAACTGGAGCAATACCAATACCACCGGCAATTACAAGAATATCTTTACCTTTAAGGGCTCCTTCTACAGGGAATCCGTTACCAACTGGACCGCGGAGACAAATCTGCTGACCAACTTCTGCAGAGTGCAACCATTCAGTTACACAACCACATTTTTTGATAGAGAATTCCATGTGTGTTTCAAGAGTAGGTGAAGAAGTAATAGAAATCATTGATTCACCAACACCAGGAACGATGAGCATTGCACACTGACCTGGAATGTGGTTGAACAATTTTTTTCCATCAAGACCAACTACACTGAAAGTTTTTACATCAGGAGTTTCCTGTTTAATATCAATAATTTTTCCTACATAAGGAATAAAGCTTTCGTTGTTTTCCATCTCTTTCTCCTATTCCTTAGATATCATCACTTTCGTTTACGGCTTTAATAACCTTAACGATGTTCATATTAACTGGACAGTTTTCAACACAGCGGCCACAACCAGTACAAGAGAACATGTCATTGTGTGCCATTGGATAGTACATCAATTTGTGCATAAAGCGCTGGCGTGAACGTTCTTTCTGTGTGTGACGTGGATTTTCTGCAGCCATCTGAGTAAAGTCATTGTGCATACAAGAGTCCCAGCAGCGAATCTGACGAACACCGTTACCTGTATCAAAGTCACGAACATCGAAACACATACAAGTTGGACAAACATATGTACAAGTTCCACAACCTACACAAGGTTCTGCAACTTTATCCCAAATTTTAGAGTTGAAAATCTTAAGCATGTCTTTGCCCTGGAACTTAGAAAGGTCCATTTTAGCAAATGGCTGAGCTTCAACTTTAGCTTTAATATCTTTCTTTGCAGCTTCAACGGCAGAATCAGCAGCGTCTGCTAAAACAGATTTAGCAGCTTCTACAAATTTCTTACCTTTGTCTGTGTTAGCCTGAAAATAATATTTTCCGTCTGCCAGCCAGCAGCTTACATCTCCAGAAGGAGTGCTCTGTGAAGCATCAATTCCGAATGTTGGACAGAAACAAGTTTTTGCAGGTTCATTACAAGCAAGAACAATTACTGTTCCGTGGTCACGTCGGTTCTTGTAGTAAGAATCAACTGGATCCATGTTGAGGTAAACACCATCAATTACATCAAAACCACGAGCATCACAAGCACGAACACCAAAAATTACAAAGTCTTCAACTTCTTTACGTGGGTCTACAACTTTTACTTCTTTTCCGTTCAATTCATATGAAACCATATGTTCTGTTTTTGGGAAGAAGAAATCTTTAGCAGAACGAGTTGTTTTCAAGCATTCAGAAAGTTTTGTGCCTTTTTCCCATCTCTGGAAATCAGCTTTACCTGAATTGTTATCAACAGGCAAATACAAAGGCTGTTTTGAACCAATCAGTTCAAATAATGAATCAATTTTATCTTTTGCGATACTAAGCATTATTCATTACCTCCGTCTTTTGATCTGTCGTAAACAATAGTTGTTTCCGGGTCATCTTCCTGGAAGCAGAGCATAGCTGGTTTTGATTCCATATCAGCTCCTGCCTGGTAGTCACCGTAGATTTCATTAATATCTTTAATGTATTTACGGTTAAGAAGATAAAGTGGAATGTTCTGAGGACAAACTCTTGAACATTCGCCACAGTCTGTACAACGGCCTGCAACATGCCATGCACGGATAATGTGGAACAAGCTTTCTTCGAAGTTTGTTTCTGCAACTTTCTGTGTTGTGTAAAGAGCGTTGTTATCGAATACACATTTTTCACAAGTACAAGCAGGACAAACGTTACGACATGCATTACAGCGGATACAACGAGAGAATTCATTTCTCCAGAAGTTATAGCGTTCTTCTACAGACATTGCTTCAAGCTTTGCAACTTCTTCCATACGAGAAGTGTTTGGAGCAACATCAGCATTTGGATCGACTCCAATATATTCATCACAAGAAACTGGCTTTTTACCTGCACAATTGTCGCAAAGGTCTCCGCCATCAATTGTATCCTGGCAAGGAACACCAATTGCATAAACGTCTTCGCGAGTAATGCGGCTTTCTTTTAAAAGCTGTGTGAATGAATATGTGTCAGCTGGTTTTAAGAATACCAATACAACTTCCTGAGGAATTGGGGCATCCTGAGCGTTAGGATCACGCTGTTTAGCCATTGTATTGTTCATACGAGTTGTTGATTTAGCAATCTCGATGTTCTTTGTAATACCAACCAAGTATTTTGAAAGATTTGCTTTACAATATTTATTGAAAACAAAATCTTTATCTAATTCTTCTGCAGTTGTAAATACTGCTGGAGTAATATCATCTTCAAAGAGACCTTTTTTCCAGCCTACAACTTTCTGTACTTTGCCTTCAGAAAGTAATTCTTTTGCACGAGCGATTAATTTGTCTTGCATCTTACATCCTCCAGCTTTTTATTTTCGCCAAGGGCTTTAATCTGAGCAACGAAATCATTCATGATTCCTGCAAAGCGTACACCTTCAGCAGCAGAACACCATTCTACACGAGTACGACCTTTATCAATTCCCAAGTAATCAAGCATAGAGAAAAGAAGAGTCATACGACGACGAGCAAAATAGTTTCCTGTAGAGTAGTGACAGTCACCTGGGTGACAACCACACAAAATTACACCATCAGCACCACGCTGGAATGCACGCAAAATGAACATTGGGTTCAAGCGACATGAACAAGGGATGCGGATGATTTTTACATTCTTAGGATATTCAAGACGGTTGTTTCCAGCTAAGTCAGCACCAGCGTAAGAACACCAGTTACAGCAGAAAGCAACGATTCTTGGTTCCCATTCTTTATTTTCAGCCATATTTTAATTTTTCAGCTATTAATAAAAGAACTAGTAAATCGAAACTAAGATTTAATTCTTAATTCTTCATTCTTAATTCTTCATTACAATACCGAATCAACCTCCGCCAAGATTTGTTTGTTACTGAATCCCAAGAG
>JAEDFX010000032.1 GCA_016297805.1 Treponema sp.
GTTCGTGACCTTATGAATGACCCGGACTTACCAAAGAGCAACGTTCTTCAGTTCTATTTGGAAAGCGGTACAATCGTATCGGCTCGTCCATCTGGAACAGAACCAAAAATCAAGTTCTACATTAACTCAATGGTGCCAGCTGGAGACGGTTCAGACAAATGGTATGCTGATGCTAAAGTAAAGGCCGCTAAACTTTGTGACGGAATCTCTTCAGACATTCAGAAGATTATTGATGCAGCATCCAAATAAGAAAATTACTGATTTTCGAAGGCTGTACCAGTTATATGATGCTGGTACAGTTTTTACTGCATTTGATACAGAAACAAGCACAATAACACCTACTACAGGTAGGATTATTGAGCTTGGTGCTGTAAAATTTAATAAAAATGGTATAATTAATACCTGGAATATGCTTTTTGATCCAGGACAGGAATTATCACCTTTTATAATCGACCTGACTCACATTACACAGGAAATGGTTGATTCTGCAGATCACATAGAATCACATATAAATTCTTTTTTAAGTTTAATAAAAGACTCTGTTTTAATTGCACATAATGCACAGTTCGATTTAAATTTTCTAAATGCTGAATGTCAACATTGTGGTTTACCTGTAACCAAGAATAAAGTTATTGATACTCTCGAACTATCCCGATGGTGCTTCCCTACATTACCACGACATAAGCTAGATTATTTGGCAGATTATTTAAAAATAAACAAGGGTTCTTCTCATAGAGCCCTTGATGATGCAAAAACCTGCATGGAATTATTTAAAATCTGTATATCTAAAAATTAGTTTCTTGGAGCTTTTCCAGGATCAATTGGCTGACCATTCTGGAATACCATAAATGTAATTTGTGGCTTTCCAGAAATAGGATCTACACCTGCAGTACCAACTTCGGCTCCCGAAACTGCATAATCGCCTTTCTTAACTTTCACAGAACCAAGTCCTGTATAAGCATAAATCAAGCCTGTTTTAGTCTGAACAAACACAACCTGACCAAATCCTCGATATGTTCCCACATACATTACAGTACCTTCATGAATACATGTCACTGATTCATTTTGCTGTGCCGAAAGCTGTACACCAGATATCTTTCCTTTTACCTGTGTTATTTTTGGACTTTTTACTGGCCATTTTGTAGAGGAATCAGATGTAACTGTTGAACCATAAGTTCTTGTATCTGGAGCTTTTTCAATAACAGAAATTGTAGTCTGTTGTTTTGAAGAATTATTTACATTTGATGTCTGATTAGTTACTGCAGTATTCACAGTTGATGCATCAGGTACAGAAGCAATTTTCAACTTTTGTCCAACTTTAATAACAACCGATGAGTCCATATTATTAATGGATAAAAGTTCTGCAACAGTCATTCCGTTGTTTTTCGCAATTCTATAAAGTGTATCTCCTTTTTGAACTGTATATTCACTTGTTTTAACAGTTACAGGAGAAGATTTTACTTCATTAGTTTTAGATGTTGATAAAGCCGCAGCAGTTCCAATATCTGCATCAGGGATAATAAGTTTTTGACCAGCTTTTAATACATCATTTTCAGAAAGGTTATTTGCTGCACGTAATTCCGCAACAGTAATCTGATATTTACGGCTGATTGAATAAAGTGTATCTCCCTTATCAACTTTGTATGTTGTTTCAGCAAAAAGATTTAAGGAAAATACTGATAATGCAATAATAAGGCATGAAGCGATCTTTGTTGAATATTTACTCATGTTCTAATTATCGGCAGAAATACTTCAGATTTTTATTACAAAATTATTTTCTTGTAGAATTGATTTACATTAATTCCACTGATTATCTCATCTTCTTTATAGTGATTTAGAGTCCCATCTCTTCCTGTTGTTAAATGAGAAGAAGTAATTCCATGCTTTATAGAAATATCGGCTTCCATAAGAGCAGAAAAATGATCACAAATACGAACTAGTTTTCCATCTACAGGCTGAAACTCTTCGGAATTGTATTTTTCATTCAGTTCTTCCCATGTTACAACTTTTGTATTTCCATCAATATCAATAATTCTATTTGAGAATTCATCGCTGGTATAATAAATAAGCTCATCAACAAAAAAATCTTCCATAAGAGGAACCAGCTCTCTATTTACGATTTCATCTTCTATTTTTTTTACAATATTTGGTAAATCATCTGTAGCCTGTTTTACAGGGGAAATAATATCCCTTGTAACAGATTCTGGTAAATCATGAAATAAAGCTGTAAAGAAATTATTTATTACTCTCTGTCTACACATCTGAAAATTAGATTCTCTTCCCAGTAATAACGTCATTATAGCAACATAAAAACAATGCCCCAAAACAGAAGTAGCAGGAACACGAGGTGTTTGATTCCATCGAGTCTGGAAACGAAGCTGTTCGATTTTAAGGATAAAATTAAAAGCTTTTTGATGAGTCATAAGCTTCTGCAGACCTTCCAAATCCAGATAAGGTTGAATTTCTGCTTCCAGTTCAGTCTGAATATTTGAAAGTCTCTCTTTTTCATTTACAACAGCAAGCATATTCAGTTCACGAATTGTTGAAAACTTATGAGCAGCTTCATATACTCTTATTGTCTGTTTTAATCTTTCAGGAATTGCGAATGAACCAGATTTCTGTCCAACATAAATTGTAAAATCTGCAAAGAGCTTTTCATCTTTCATTATTGCTTTATATTGATTCAAAACCCATTCATTCAAACGCATAAACTCATCAGGAAACTGCTTTTTTAACATCTGCTGAACAGGAGCTTTTATATCACATAATGCAATTTTTCTCAGTAAATCAAAAAGAGAAGCATAAATCATCCAGTACCAATCTATTTTATGACCGTTATGTTCCTCATATTTACCGATTATATATGCCAGAACCATTTTTTCTCCGGCCTTATCCATTTCTACTAAATCAAAGGGACGAACCAAATCATTCCATCTTTGAATAGAAAATCCTTCAAAGATTTTTAATGCGAGATCTTTTTCCATGTATATAACCTGAAATTAATTGCTTAAACCAGCTTTGTGGTCAGCATCCATTTTATCCTTCCAAACTACAGCTTTTTTCTTAACTTCTTCTGCCTGCTCGGAATTACCAATGGCAATATATAGTTTTCTTAACGCAAGAAGATACTTGATTCCATTACGCATATCATCAATACGACGTGTAGATGTTTCGTATTTATCACGATATGCAGTAGCAGAATCCTGGAGCATCTTTGTAATCATTCTTATATATAATACAGTAGTTTCGTAATCCTGCGCTCTTGGATCAAAATAATCTTTAAGACAATTTTTCATATCAATAAGATTTTTTGCAACAGTTGTAAAACGACCTTCCAGTTCAACAAAAGACCATTTCCATTTACTGTTATCACCAAAAGCTTCTTTCAATAAATTAATAGCAAGACCTAATTTTTTTACAATGTTAAATCTTCTAATAATGGGTACATTCTGAATTTTTTCATGATATGGAATAAGATCGGCATAAGGAACATCTATTCCATCAGTTACTATTTCTTCAAGATAAATAATAGCCTTATACAAAATTTTTCGAGCATCATTCAAAGTATCATTATTTTTTACTTCAAGAATCTTAAGTGAAAGACTGTTTTGTGCCATATACAAAGATGATACATATATCATATCTTCGCACAAAAGTAATTTCTTATTTTCATAATCAACATCACCTTTGTGCATTCCATTGAGCATAGTTTTTTCTTTTGCAAGAATTGCAGATGCTTTTTCTTTATATGGCAGAATTGACTCGTTAAAATGAAGTCTTGCTTCCTCAGAGATTTTCGACATCAGATACCCCCACTATACTTGGATAGCATAGAACGTGCATGTTCCAGAGATTGTTCGGTATCAGCGTCACCGGAAAGCATTCTTGCAATCTCAGCAACTCTTTTTTCACCTTCAACAACATAAACATTAGAAGAAGTAATTTCTCCAGAAACACTTTTCTCTATCTTTATCTGATTATCGGCATAAACTGCGATGCTCGCTAGATGTGTAATACAGAAAATTTGACGATTTTTTGCAAGTTTCTTCATATGAGCACCAACGGCAACCGCAACTTCTCCACCAATACCTGTATCTATTTCATCAAAAATCAAGGTTTCCACTGAATCGGATTGAGCAAATATTGTTTTTAATGCCAGCATAACTCTGGAAAGTTCACCACCAGAAGCAATTTTTGCCAGCGGCAAAGGAGGATTTCCTGGATTTGCACTTATAAGGAATTCAATATCATCCTTACCATATGGACCACATACCTGCTCTACTTCTGAACCAGCTTTCTGCTTTACGCTAACTTCAAAACGAGTTCCACTCATTCCCAGTTTTGAAAGTATATCATCAACTTCTTTATTAAGAACAGCTGAGGTTTCTTTACGTTTTAGAGACAGTTCTTCTGCCAGTTGTAATACTTCTTTTTCAAGAATTTTTATCTCTGCAGTAAGTTTATCTTTTACGTTATTCCCCTCTCCATTCTCGTCTATAAATTTCTGTGCTTCATTAAAATAATTAAAAACCTCAGATAATGGGGCATTAATTGAAGAAGCATATTTTTTCTTAAGACTGTAAATCAATGATAATCTGTCTTCTACAAACTGCTGACGTTCTGGATCAAAAACCAGTTTATCTTTATAGGATGCAAATTCATCTGCAATATCAGATAATTCATAAAAGGCTGATTCAAGTCTACCATCAAGAGGAGAAACAGATTTATCCATTTCTGTAAGATGATTAGAATCTCTACGTATTTTTTTCAGCAAAGACAGAACAGAACCATCTGATTCAGATAATGCCTGATTTATAGACTCTACATCTGAAAAAATTTTTTCATAAGAGGACAATCTAGCCTGTTCTTCTTCCAAAGCAACATCTTCAGCATTCTTTAATTTAGCATCTGAAATTTCCTGCACAGCAAAGCTCATCATATCAAGTTTTCGCAGGCGTTCACTGTCTGACATAGAATATTCAGCAAGTTGTTTTCTTTTAGCAACAAGCTGAGAATACTTTCCAGTGAAGAATTCAACTTTTTCAGTAATTCCAGCTCTGGCATCAAGAAATTTACGATGCTCTGAAACTTTCATCAAAGACTGATGTTCATGCTGACCATGAATATCCACCAAAAAAGAAGAGAACTGTGATAAATCAGCACGGGTAACAGGTGTATTATCAATCCAGGCTGCTGATTTTCCTGTATCACGAATATATCGTCTTAAAAGAACCCGATTATTTTCTATTTCAATACCATGAAAAGAAAGCCATTCTCTCGCATTTCTAGGTTCATCCTCTTCTGTAAGATTTTCCCGTACAGTCTGCTGTGGAATCACAAAAGTACCGCTTACAGTTGCCTCAGTTTTTCCAGTTCTGATTTGTGAAACTTCAGCTTTTCCACCAAGCAGGAAAGACAAAGCACCAATAAGAATAGACTTACCTGCACCAGTTTCTCCTGAGAGAACAGTAAAACCTTTTGAAAATTCCAAATAGTCAGAATCGATAAGTGCAAAATCTTTAATTGTCAAATCTTCAAGCATGAGGACCTCCTGACCAGTTTAATTTGGACCTTAGTGCATTATAAAATCTTTCTCGTGTGCATGATATAAGTTTAATATTTTTCTTATATTTTTTTACAGATACACAATCACCTATTTCCAAAGAAACAGGTTCCTGTCCATCTACAGTTATACAGATTTCCTTTGTCCTACTATTTTCAACCTGTATTGTTATTTCACCTTCAGGACTTAATACAATTGGCCTGCTGGATAAAGAAAAAGAATTTACTGGAGTAAGAATGAACGTTTTTAATTGAGGATCCACGATTGGTCCACCAGCTGCCGCAGAATAAGCTGTTGAACCGGTTGAGGTTGAAACGATCAAGCCATCTGTTTTCATACGGCACAAAGGCAATCCATCATAATTCACTGCTAAGGAAACAGTAGTAGCGGCTCGCTTTGCAGAAATAACAACATCATTAAGACCTAAAGAAGAATATATTACCTCACCGTTTCTAATCACCGAAGCTTCCACCATTGAACGTTCAATGAGTACAGCCTTACCATTTATATAATCTTCCAGATGAGTTTTCCATTCATTAGGTTGAATTGCAGCAATAAAACCAAACTGACCAAGATTTACAGGAAATAAAGGTATTTCCTGTTCAACAGCGTTTCTTGCAGCATAAAGAACTGTTCCATCACCACCTAGAGTTACAACAAAGTCATAATCTACAAATGGAACATTTTTGTTAAATCCATCAAAACTATATGATTCAGTACAAATCCCTTTTTTTTCAAGAAATTCTGAAATTTCTTTAGAAAGAGACTTTGATTCATCTTTACTGACATTAATTATAATTAGAGCTTTTTTCATGAAGTCCTTTTTAAATTATGGCAGAGAACTCAAAACCTTTACAATTTTTGCAGCTTCTGCATGTGTCAAGCGTGGATATAAAGGAATATGAACACATCGCAAATATAAAGATTTTGCATGTATACATTTTTCAGACAGTTCGTCTTTTAAAGCAATTACAGAATTCTCAAATGCAAGCTGAATTTCAATATCTTTTTTTGCAGCATATTGTTTAACATCTTTGTACGCACTTGAAAGAACTAATGGGAAACAACACATTGTAGAGCCATCTTCCATTTCTCTGGCAAACATTTTATGTCGGCCAATCATACATGCCTGCTGATACATTCCAAACAGTTCTTTTCTAGATTTTTCGTTTCTACTAAACTCTTTCAACTGAACCCATGCAAGAGCACAATTTATATCTGGAAGTAAATCTGTTAATGGAGCTTCATCTACATATTTTTTTAAAACAATCCATTCTCGACGTCCTGGTGCAATAAGAACGGCACCACCTCCAGAGGTAATAACATCCTTTTCTTCTAATCCTAGAATTGTATAAACACCGAAGGTTCCAACAGCTGCCTTATTTTGCGATGGAGTTCCATCTTCTTCTTTCAGCTGAACAAAAGAGCCTGCACTTTGAGAAATGTCTTCAATAACAGGAATTCCAAGTTCCTTTATTCCAACAACATCAGGAATTATGCCTTCAGTTTCATGAAGCAAAAGAAGTTTACCACCGTTCTGAATACCTTCTTTAACTATCTCCAATGAAACAAGAGCTGTTGTTTCTTCAACATCTAAAACCAAAGGTTCATAACCAAGCGCCAGAATACTCTGATACTGCCAGGCTGGTGCCAAAGCAGAAATCATAATTTTTGAGGCTGGTTCTAAATCTAAAGATTGAATTGCATATTTCAACGCGATAGCTGGACTTCTTAAAGCCACTGCACCATCACATTTAATAAATTCTTTTACCTGCTGGATAAGTTTTCCATTCAACTCACCTGGCCCGATTTTTTCATCAACCATGCAAGTCAAAACTGCATCCATTTCTTTTCTACGAATTGTTGTACTGTATGTTTGTATCATTATTGCATTTCAATAATTTTCTGTAATTCTTTTGCATTAAACAATTTATGTGTATTTAACATAATTAAATATCCATGATCTTCACGAACAACACCTTCAATATATTCAGTTCCAATGCCGCTAAGCATCTGAGGTGGTTCTTTAACTTCTTCTGACTTTACAGAAACTACACGTTCTACTTTATCAATGATAATACCGATTTTGCTTCCTTCGATATTAAGGATGATAAATCCACCTTCCATTTCTACATCTTCAGTTTTAGTTGTTGCCTGAATCTTAAAACGCTTATGCAAATCAATAATAGGTATAATTTCACTACGAAGATTAATAATACCTTCCACATAATATGGCGCATTAGGAATTACACGAACATTCTGAAGTCTTACAATCTCTTTAACATCCATGATATTAACACCATACAACTCTTCTCCAAGATGGAAAGTAACTAATTGAAATTGTGTTTCAGCTGCCATAAATACTCCTATATCGCTTCTACGATTTATTCAAATTCTAGTATTATATAATACTCCGAAAATCATTGTTTTGCAATCTAAACTTATAAAAACCTCCTGATGAATTAATCAACTATAAACAAAGTAACTACATTTACCTTACTTATTCCAGCTGATTTTAATATTTCTGCACAACTTTCAACTGTTGCCCCCGTCGTACAAACATCGTCTATCAGCACTACGCTTTCTGGTAATTTCCCCTCTGTTTTATTAAGTTGCTTAATAAATTCTTTATTCTGAACAAGAGAATAAGCTGATTTTATAGTCTCAAGTCTTTTTTCCCGATTCAATTTTTTTTGTTGCTGAACTGTATTTCGTTCAAGGATATTCAATACTGTATATCCATATCTGTAATTCAAATATTTACATAGTTCATCTATCTGATCCCATCCATTTTTTTGTATTTTCCCCTTTCTTGGAGGTACAGGAACTATAATTTTTTCATTGATTAGTTTCATTGTCTCATAAACAAAATGAGCAAATAACGGTGATAAAGCTCTTTCCTCTTTTATTTTCCATAAATATAAAAGTTCTTTATTCCACAATCGATAAGAAAATAACGGAATAACTTTATCCGCACTTTTCAAAATAGAATCCTCCCCACAGGAAGAACAATATTTTACATTTGAAATCAATTCTTTACCGCATTTTTCACAACGAGAAGAATTTACTTTTAATAAAACGTTGAAAAAATTATGTATGCATTTTTTACATAATGGAATGACAAAAGTTTTTCTGCCGCAAATAATACAAGTATTTCCATTTTCAATAAGAGAATAAACTGCACGCACAAGAAAAATAACCAGTTCTTTAAGTTCAAATAAGATTCTTCTCACATATATAATATGGTCTCAGTTATGCGAAAATAGGAAATCATTTTGAAGAAAAAATATGATTATTATTAAAAAAGTCTTATTGCCCAGAAAGATTCTTTTTCCACCTGGAAATTGCCTGTAAAGCATTCATTGGTGTCATATTATCAAGATCCACAGAAAGAATTTCCGAAATGATAATTTCTTCATCACTGAAAAGTCCTGGAGTTGTATACTGGGCTGGTTCTTCCTTTTTTTGTTTTGGAATTTTTTCCATTATAACAGTTTTATCACCAGCCATAGTCTGAATATTAGCCAGAATCTCTTTAGCTCTTTCTATTACATCCGCAGGAACTCCAGCTAATTTTGCAACATGGATTCCATATGAATTCTCCGTTACTCCTTCTTTGACTTTTCTAAGAAAAACAACAGAACCATCCTGTTCAAGAACATCCATGCAAAGCATTTTCAGACCTTTATGTTCCATTCTTGAAAGTTCATGATAATGAGTAGCAAAAAAAGTCTTACATTTAATAGTATCCAGCAAACATTCAGAAACAGCTCGTGCAATAGCAAGTCCGTCTTCTGTAGATGTACCACGGCCAACTTCATCCATAATAACAAGAGAACGACGAGTTGCAGCATGAAGAATATTTGCAGTTTCTGTCATTTCCACAAGGAAGGTTGATTCTCCCTTTGCCAGATTGTCGGAAGCACCAACACGGCAGAAGATTCTATCAACAATACCTATCTTAGCTTTAGTTGCAGGAACGTAGGATCCAGTTTGAGCCAGCAAAGCAATCAAAGCATTCTGTCTTAAATATGTACTCTTACCAGCCATATTAGGTCCAGTAATCAATGCAAAGGATGGAATCTCCTGATCATCTGCAGAAAGATATGAATCATTTGGAACAAATTCACCAATTGGAAGATTCTGCTCAACAACTGGATGACGTCCATTCTTTATATCAAAAACAGTAGATTCTTCAATTTCCGGTTTTACCCAGGAATGAATAATTGCGGCTTGAGCAAGGGAGTTTGAAACATCAGTATTTGCAATTTCATCAGATACCTGAAGAAGATAAGGAACATATTCATGCAAAGAAGTTCTTATTTCTACGAATAAATCCCGTTCCAACTCAAGAATTTTTGTTGAAGATTCATTTAAATCCTGTTCAAGTTTTTGCAGCTTTTCAGTGGTATATCTGTCACCATTTACAAGTGCACGACGCATTATAAAATGAGAAGGAACATTTGCAAGTTTTCCTTTGCTTACTTCAATAAAGTATCCGAAAGCATTTGTATATTTTATTTTAAGATTAGAAATACCAGTTATCTGACGTTCCTCAGCTTCATATTCAGAAAGAATCTGATTGAAATTATCATGGATAGATCTCCAGTGATCCAAATCTGTAGACCATCCGGCTTTTATTATTCCACCATCTGTAAGGGAAGTAGAAGGATCATCAAGAATTGCATTCTTTATTAAATTGCATATTTTTTGAGCATTTTCAGAAGACACAAAAGAAAAATCATATTGATTCAGATATTCTTTTACACGAATCCATGACTCCAGACTGAATCGCAATGCCTGTAAATCTTTTGCATGAGCCTTATCCATGGCAATTCTAGCAGCCAGACGTTCCACATCAAGTATTGAATGCAAGTCGTTTTTAACCCGTTCCAGGAGTGGACGATTTTCAACAAAATTAGAAATATGAGTCTGTCGGTTTTCTATCTGATTCAGATTGGTCAAGGGGAATAAAAGCCAGTTTCTTAAAAGTCGACCACCCATTGCAGTCTGAGTATAATTTACACATTCATAGAGAGAATACTTTACAGAGCCATCCCTCATATTCTCAGTTATTTCAAGATTTCTACGAGACGAATCATCCATCATTAAATATTCATTATCTGAATACTTTCTGATTGAATTAATATGAGGAATATGAGCATTTGTCGTCTTTTCCAGATAATCCAGCAAAAAACCTGCCGGAGCAATTTCTGCATCATCCTGATCCAATCCATAAGCTTTTAGACTTACAGTATTAAACTGACAAAGTAGTTTTTTGTAAGAAAAATCATTGGAAAAATCCCAGTCTGGATAATAAGAAACTGACAAATCTTTATACAGTCCTAATGCACTCTGTATATCTTGATTTGTTTTTAATGATAATGGAAGCAGTAATTCTCTAGGACCTGCACGATTAAGTTCCCGACCAAAATTTTCTGCCATTTTTGAAGCAGGCCATGAAGTAGCTCTAAAGGATGCAGTTGTAACATCGATAAAAGCAAAACCTGCACGAGCTTTTGTAATAGACATTGCTGCAAGATAATTAGCTTTGTTTCCATCAAGGTATTCAGATTCTACAGCAGTACCAGGAGTAATGATTTCAACAACCTTACGTTCTGCTATTCCTTTTCCACCCTTTGGAATTTCGCCTACCTGTTCACAAATAACTATTTTTTTTCCAAGACGAAGAAGCCTTGCTATATAAATTTTTGCAGCATGATATGGAATGCCACACATAGGCTGATTTGCTCTATGTGTTAGAGTTAAATTTAAAAGACGAGAAACTTCTACAGCATCGTCATCAAACATTTCGTAGAAGTCACCTAGTCGAAAAAAAACTACCTCGTTTTTATATTTTTCCTTTATCCCACGATATTGAACCATCATGGGAGTAAGATTCTGTTCGTCTGCCATTTTTATAAACCAAGTTCGGTTATAACCTGATTTGTTACATCAACAGATGTACTATACCAGAGGATTGAATTAGAGTCCTGTAAACTTAAAATCATACTATACCCTCCACTTTCTGCAATTTTAGAGAGTGTATTGTATAATTTTTTATAAAATTCATCAGAATTCTGCAAAGAACGCTGTAAAGATTCAAGTTCAACATTTTTTGCATTTGTATATTCTGTCAGATATTCCTTTTTTCTTGTAATTTCAGCTTCAGTTTTCATTGCAGCAGCATCATTACCATTACTTTCCTGTTCAAGTCTCTTCTGCTGAAGCTTTTTTAATTCATCTGTCTGTTTATTAATTTCTTCCTGAAATTCAGCCTTTTTCTTTTCATAGTTTCTTACAGGAGCTGAATTTCTAAAATAGGCATTATAAACCTTTGAAGTATCTACGACTCCAAATTTTGTAATCTGCTGAGAAAAAGCTGGCAAAGCAGTAAATAGTGCAAAAGCCATTGTAATCAAAATCTTAATATTTTTTTTCATATACATCCTTCTTATTCAATTAGTATATTCTAACGGTTTACAATATTAAATGAAAGAACAAACTGGAATGGATTTGTATCATATTCAACACGACCATCCTGAACTCTGAATTTCCATGCAAAAAGAAGGTGCAATGGGAACTGTGGAATAAGGAATCGTACACCTGGACCATAGCTGAAATAGAAATCATTCATTGAAATTGATGATAAATCACTATAATTTGGTTTTATAGCAACTGCATCAAAGAATCCATCAACTCCAAGAATACCTGGTAATACAGGAACTCGTAATTCAAGTTTGTTAGAAAGCATCAACTGGCCTTTATTGTACTTATAGGTATTCGTCCAACCTCGACCATTAAACATACCATCAATATAAAGCTTACTTGATTCTGATATACCTGAACCAACAGGGAACAATACAGAAAGTCCTGTATAAGCTGCTAAAACAATTTTAAGATTATAAGATTCTGTAAGCTTAAAGTCTAAGAGCTTAAGATAACCTTCAAGTTTTGTATCAGAACGAAGGTAAAATTCCTTTTCAATTTTTGGAAGTAATCCATACCATGCAAGGCGTTCACTGGCAAACCAACCCTTTGTAGGATCATAATTTATATCACGGTTATCTACAGAGAAGCTGGAATAAATATAGTTTGTAAGTCCCCATCGGTTTGCATAAGCCGAAACATTTAAATCAACTGGAACATACAAAGATTCATCAAAAACATTATCAGAAAGAGAATTTCCAATACCACCGGCCAAAGAGAGAATAGCATAATCAGGAGTCCATCTTCTTGATACACCAGTATTTAAGGATGCAGCCCAGCCTTCATAAGTCATGTAATAATATCTCTGATTCAAATCCAGTGTTGGAGTCCAGTAATTAACAAGTCCAGTTGCATTCTTATGAGATAAAGAAAGTGTCTGACTGAACCCAATAGGTAAAGAACCTATCCAGCCCTGAGAATATGAAAAATCAAGAGACTGTTCTGTATTAGAAATTGTTGTAGAGGCCGAAATAACTTTTCCTTCTCCAAACATGTTTGAATTTTCAAGTTTAAGATACAAAGATATAGGAATTGTATTAGGATCTGTTACTCCAGAGAATGTAAAACCAAACTGGAAAGAAGATGTTGACTGCTCTTCTACTGTCCAAACTAAATCAACAAGATTTTCTTCTGAACCCTGCTGAGGTTCTGGAATTACATTAGAGAAATACTGAAGGTTCATAAGATTTCTTAAACCATTTACAATTTTGTCTCTAGAGAAAATATCCCCCTGTTCAATTGGGATTTCTCGTTTAATAACATATTCCTTTGTCTTGTTATTTCCCTTAATAATGATATTTTCTATATGACTACGTGAATGTTCTTTTACAGTCAGAGAGAAAGAAATTTCATTATGATCTGTATCTTTATTTGGAACCGGATAAAATTCATTATTCATGTAACCATTTTCGTAGTATACACCTTGAATTGCAGCCAAATCTTCCTGAAATTTTGTTTCATTATATATAGCACCAGGTTTAAGCTTTGGCTGCTTTAATAATTCAGAACTTGAAAAAACTTCATTTCCGGAAATTGATAATCCTGAATATGTATACTGCAATCCTTCCTGAAGAATGAAAGTAATAATCAGTTCGTTTCTCTGCTTTTCAAGATTTTCTTCCGAATCAATCTTTACATCAAGAATGTTTATATCTGCATAACCACGTTCTCGATAATAAGCAACAATAGTCTGTTTATCTTTTTCCAAAGTTGAAGGCTGGTATGCTCCGTCCTTAAAAATACCAACTTCCTTTAATTCAAGTTTACTTCTTAATGTTCTGTCAGAAGCAATTGTGTTTCCTGAAAAATTAATTTCCTTAATTACAGTATTAGCACCTTCATCAATTTTAAAATTAATAATTATTCCAGTATCAGTAACTTCTGTAGTATGAGAAACTTTGGATGTTGTGTATCCCTTTGAAAGATAATAATTTCTGATAATTCGTTCATCTACAAGAACTTTAGATTCTACATAAACATCGCTGGCTTTTATTTTTATCTGTTCCCTGAGCTCACCATTTCTTATTTTTCTGTTGCCTTCAAAATTTACAGATTTAATGACAGGTCGTTCTACAACTTCAAATACAAGAAGAACATTTGTGGAACTTTTTCCATCATGTTTTGCATAAGGATTAATATCCTCAAAATAATCAAGAGCATACAGACGATCAAGAATATCGTTATACAAGTCTTCTGTAAAAGGCTCATCTATATAAGCACTGGTAATACCTGTTAAATCCGACTTTCTAACATTTTTTAATCCTGAAAAATCTATTTTTGTTACAGGCTGATTCCAATACCATTCATCATCTTCTGCAGACAGAAATGAAAAAGTTGTAAAAAGAATAAATAATAATGCAATAACTTTACGCTGCATCAAAAACTCCTATCAAAATGCAAACTTCCATGAAAGTGTAACAGACGTGGACGGTACAAATTGATTATTCAATAAAGCATTAATATCTGGAGCCAGATTTACACGAATATTCGCAAAAGGAGACTCCATTTCCATACCAAACTCTGGCTGGAAAATTAGCGAACCAGCGGAAGTAATATCATTTCCATATCTATCTTCAAAAGAAACATGAAGCATAGCATCTAGATATAAAAAACTTCCCAGGTACTTACCTATATAAACAGTTGAGTTATCTAAAAGGTTACCAATTGTAAGCTTATCTTCGGACATTGTCCTAGAAAAACTTCTATTCAAAGTATTTTGCAATAGGTTTGTACGTACTGAGAATATATCAAAATTAAACAAGTCTCGCAACTTATTTTCTGCAGTACGAACAACCGTACTTTGAATCGCATAATCTGAAGCGGCAAACAGGAAATTAGCAGCATTTTCTGAATCTGCCACAACAATCTGACCTAATATAGCTCGGATTTCATTCTCTGATTTTGCCGGAACTGAAGTAAACTTTGGTTCCAGGTTCAAAAGATACTGATTTTCAACACTTAAAAGGATTTTTATATTCTGACCTCGATCATCTCTTTCACGGGTTTCGGCATTTATTGTAACTAGAGGATTGGAAATATCATCTGAATTGAACTTAATAGTTCCAGTTTTTATATAGAAGTTTCTGTTCAAATAAGCAAGATCTCCAGATTTAATTCCCAACTGACCATCTACTGCAATTGAAGAATCAGTCTGATCATATTTTACATTAATAGAAGTATTAGGTACAAAAATACATCTTAAGACAGGATCAAAATGTAGTGATGCATGAGTTCCCAACAAAATATCCAGATCGGTTCGTATTAGCAAATCATTTTTAGAGGCTTCATAGTTATTTTTCTGAGTAAAATTCGAAATAATTCCTACAGAAGAAGAAAGAACCATATTTTCTCCAAAAACTTTACCGTTTACATCGAGAATATTGTCTTCCATTACAATATCAACATCAAGGGAAACATCCCCACTGATTTTTGCCATTGGTGTAGAAATTTTCACAGGGAATAAATCTTTTTTTAGAGTTTTTACAGAAGCCTCTACCCTATTTATAGACCATCTATTTAAAAATACCATCAACCCCAGATCCAGTTTTTGATTATCCTTTGTTGAAAGAATAAAATTCTCAATTGTCAGTTCTTCCTGCAAAATAGAAATATCAATTTTTTCTGTTGATAATTTATTATTTGTTATAGAAGGCAGTTTTATTTCTGGATTCTTTATTATTCCTCTTCCATCAAAATCAGGTTCAATAGTTGTACCAGTAAGCATTACATCTGCAATAAATTGACCTTTATTAACTATAATCAAATCATCAAAATTCAAATAAGACAGCATTTGAGGTAATTCAAGTACAAAATCATAAAGCTGAAGAGACATTTGATCGCTATTAAGGATTCCGCTTAAATTTGCCTTTATGAAATTTTTATTATCAATAGTAAGGTCAAGAATGCCATCTGTAGAATATGAGCCAGAAAGTCCACAATTTTCTGATGAGTAGATAGAAAAAACTTTATCTGAATAGATTGCAGAGAAACTCAGAGGAAATTTCTTTTTTATCATGGTTCCTGAAAATTCTTCTGTTGCAAGAGTTACCATAAATGAATCAGGTAAAATTTTTCCCTCTGGAACCAAAGCATTTGATACATTCAAAGTTAATGGAGCAAAAACTGTTTTGGAAAATAACTGACAATCAAGATTTCCGGAGGCATCCAGCGAAAAATCTTCCAGTGAAGCGGTAGCAGTCAAATTATTTACATTAATAAATTTAAAATTAATATTGAAATCATTAAGTGTTAAAGTCTTATCTTCAAGAATCAGGCTTCCATTCATTTTAAGGAAGTCTGGCGTTATCCATATAGCAG
Organism: Treponema sp.; assembly: GCA_016297805.1. GTDB lineage: Bacteria > Spirochaetota > Spirochaetia > Treponematales > Treponemataceae > Treponema_D. The sequence goes on from JAEDFX010000032.1 coordinate 16,370, forward strand.
AATCGTCTATATTAAGAGATACATAAGGATGTTCTATTGTTCCTGAAGTGTACAAAGTTGCTGTAATTCTGTTATTTTCATTCTGAGAAAGAACAAATCGGTTTAACCCAAAAGAATTAAGCTGTAACTGGAGATTCATATATATATAATTTAAAATATTTTCCTTTGTTAGTGATAAATGCTCAGGATTTGAAATACTTCCATCAATGCTGATTCCTTCATCAGAAATAGGATTTTTTAAATCCAGCATAATTCCCACTGAGTCAAACACTTTTTCGTTTATATTCAGCATTAAATCTGCAGTACCTTCCAGAGTTGAATACATATCTGTATAAGCAATAGAATTGATTTGTGCTCCATACTTTGTCATATTTCCAGAAAGAGAAATTTTAGGAGAAACCATAACTGTACTGTCTGCTATTTCCGTCTCGAAACGATTTATCTGACAGGCAGGTCCATTTTCTTTATCATAATTGAATTTTGAATCCAAAGAGAAAATAAAGGTTTTATCAAGAATAGCAACAGGAACATTTTCCAGGAAAGCATAACCATCCAGCTGATTTTTTTTACCGAAATTTATTTCAACATCAGTTCCATAATCACCACTGACTGTAATTCGATTCTGCATAATCGATCCCGAGAAATGATAGGGTATTGATGCAGCATTTAAATCAAGATTATAAAAAAGATCATCAGTTCCCGGGTTTTTATCCACTGATGCCGAAGCTTCAAGCACGTACTTTCCTAGAATAAGTGAAAGCTGATTCAACTGTACATTATCATTAGAACCATTCAGGGCTAGCATTAAAGCCTGGTTTTCTTTCTCTGTATTGGCCATAAGCACATAAGGAATATTGTATGAAATTGATTTTAAATCTGTTGAAGCATACATATCACCAGAGAGGACAAAAGAACTCATCTTGTCCATGTATTTTTCAATCATATGGGCAAGTTCAGGTTTTACCAGCTGTGCAACCAGATATGCTAGACTGTCAAAATATAAACTGTTTAAGCCAATATTAGACTGGAAGTAATTTGATTTTGTCAGATAACTGCCATCAAGCTGAATGAATCCAGGTTCTGAATCTATTGAATGTGCGTAATCATAAGCTTCAAATATAAAATCATAAGAATCGTGCTGTGGCAAAAGTGAAAGCTGTAAAGCAGTATATGCTTTTTGTCCAATAAAGAGCTGAGGCGAAAATGCCATAAAACCTTTATCCAATGGATCGAAATATACTTCTGTTGAAATAGAATTTCCATTATTCAGAACAAAATTCGTAAGTCCAGCAAATCCTGAAAGCTGTTTAGTTTTATATATAAATGACAGACTTGCTGAAGCAGAGAGATTATCCCCTTCTATTTCGAAATCAGTAAGCTCACATTCTTTTTCATTTCCATAAGCAGAAAAGTCCATTGTAAATCCGCCAGGAAAAATTTCTTCTGGAATATAAAGTGAAGTATCTGTAACAAAATTCAAGTTCTTATCAATAAGGTTACACTTGAAGATTGTATCTGTATCCAATGAAACATTTTTGAATTTTTTCAGTTGTTTCTGTTTTGAATTATTATTAATTACATTCAGGGGATAGAATTGTTCTGTTTTAAGCTGAGCATTCAGATCGAAATTCTGTACGTTTAAATCAAAGGCAGCATAGATTGGATTTGTTACCTGAATTGTATAAACTCCAATTTTATGATTTTCATAATCCACATGAAAATTCAATTTGTTCAGAAAATAATTACCATCAGACAGGTCATTAAATTTAATATTTGCATAGGATTTTTCCAGACTATGATTCAAATGACCATTCAGGTTTATTTTACAATCTAAACTCTTTTTCATTGGAATTATATTAAGGCTTGCATGTGAATCAGACTGAACATTCATATATTCCTTTTTCACATCATTATTCAATGAAATAGTTTTTATATTTACAGCGGCTTCAAAAGTATCATCTTCATAAGTCAGATACAAATTTTTTACTTTAATGTTTGAAGGTATTGCTTTTTGGATTTGAGAAAATTCCAGATTACTATCATTCATGGATACAGAGATTCTATTTACCAGATCTATAATTTTATCTACGTCCAGCTTAATTCCGTCGACAGTAACCGAAGAAACAATATTGTACATATCTCTTTTAAAGAGACTTGCCAGATTAAAGCCAATTTTTGCTTTGCTGATTTCAATTATTGCATATTTCTGTTCGTCTACAATCTGAATCTCTTTAATAACAAAGTTAGAAAGGATTGAAGGAGACATTGTTTCGTAAACAACAGAAAGTCCTGTAGCGTTATATATAGAATTCTTGATTACAGAAAGCTGGGCATCAACAGATGAAACGACCTTGCGTTTGATTGGTGCACTTATCAGAATTGCAACAAAAAAGAGAATTATTAAAATGTAACTTCGGATTCGCCCTAATTTGTATAAAAAGCCCATTTTCTCATATTAAGTATATCAAAAAATGCAAAATTCTTATAGTACAAATCTATAACACAAGCTATAATTAATTTTATGATTTTAAAGAATTTTATTGTTTTTGAAGGTATAGATGGAGCCGGAACTTCCACACAAATTAAACGTCTTGTAGATAGTAATCCGGAGAAATTTTTTGCTACAGCTGAACCAACAACTGGAGAAACTGGAAAATTTTTACGTAGAATGTTAGGAGGAGAATTTCACGTTGATGAAAAAACAAATGCCTATCTTTTTGCAGCAGACCGATGTGAACATATATATGGTGCCGGCGGAGTCATCGAGAAAATAAATTCAGGAAAAACTGTTGTAAGCGACAGATACTTTTTTTCCAGTATGTGCTACCAGTCTATTTCCTGTGGCGAAGAACTTCCAAAATTGTTAAATTCTCAATTTCCTTTGCCAGAAATTCTATTCTTCTTTGATATAAATCCAGAGATTTCTCTTGCCAGAGTAAACGCTAGAAACGAAAAAAAAGAAATTTATGAAAAATTAGATTTACAGAAAAGAATTGCCGCACAATACGAGAAAATAATTTCTGAATATGAAAAAATGTCGGACTGCGGCATGCGTATCATCCGTATAAATGCCGCATTAGGAATGGATGAGATTACAGAAATTATTAAATCTGAATTGTCTAAATAAATTATTTGTTAAAAGTGCTGTTTATTTCTTTTACAGCTTCAAACAACTCTTCCAGGGCTTTTTCTGTAGTATGAGGTCCAAAGCTGAAACGAACAGAAGTTTCCCTGTATTTTGATTCCACCTGCATTGCTTCAAGTACAGGACGATTATTTTTCTTTGTTGAACAGGCACTACCAGTAGAAATGTAAAAACCTTTTGAATCCAATGCGCGAAGCATTACATTTCCAGGAATATGATCAAAAGCTGCCTGAATAACATAAGGAGAATACAAATCTTTATTATTCATACGGGATTCTGGAATTACTGTACAACCTTTTAGAGCAGAAAGTTTTTCTATAAAAGAATCAGAAGCAACTTTATGTGCAGAATGATCTGCATTGTAATAACGTTCCAGACATTTTGAAAAAGCAACTGCACCAAGAACATTTTCTGTTCCGCTGCGAACCCCTTTCTCCTGTCCACCACCCCTTAAAAATGGTTCCAGTCTGTCTTTTACATAAAGTATACCTATTCCCCGAGGGCCACATATTTTATGAGAACTAAAGGCGGCACTGTCTATTCCTTTGTAGGAAATATTAAGAGGGATTTTTCCTGCTGCCTGAACACAATCTACATGAAATTTAGGACGACGCTTTCCTTCAGTTGCTTTTGTAATAGCATCAGCAATTTCGTAAATAGGCTGTATATTACCAGTTTCGTTATTTACTGCCATAACACAAACCAGCATTGTATCATTGGTAAGAAGATTTGTTACCGCTTCTGGAGTAATAACACCATCTTTATTTGCAGGAATCTGAACAATATTCCAGCCACAGTGCTTCATTGCATCTGCCTGTTCACGAACTGCAGGATGTTCAATAGAACTTACAAGCACTGTTCCTTTTGCGGGCTTTGCCATAACAGCCAGAAGAGGAATCTGATCGCTTTCTGTTCCTCCAGAAGTAAAATAAATATACTCGGGTTTTACATTCATAGCTGCAGCGGCTCTTTTTCTGGCATCTTCCAAAAGACTACGAGCCCTTTTACCTATTTCATGACTGCTTGAAGGATTTCCCCAATTCTCCAGAGTCAGTTCCATAGCTTCCTGTAAAATATCTTTATCAGCAGGACTTGTTGCAGCCCAATCAAAGTAATGTTCAATATCGTTCATTTTATTTTAATACCGCAAAAATATCTTCATCTTCAAATTCTTCAATTACAGTATCTGTAATTCCTTTCTGTAATACTATACGAACCTTTGATGTAAGATTTTTCTTATCCTTATGCATAATTGAAACCAGTCTTTCTCCAAAATCTCCGCCCAGGACAACAGAAGGAACAGGTTTTACTTCCCAATTATAATTCTTTAATATATTAAAAACCTCATCTTTAAAACCCTGCATACAATATTCTTTTTTGTATGCCAGTTCTACTGAACGGCCAATTCCCCATGCAACAGCGGCACCATGAGTAATAGCACCAAGTCCTTGAATACTTTCCAGAGCATGACCAAAGGTATGGCCAAGATTCAAGTATGAACGAATTCCCTGTTCTGTAAAATCCTGTTCTACTATATTACCTTTTGCTTTTACACATCTACGAATTATATTCATCAGCATCTCTTTATCTCTGGAATTTATTTTTGCTGATTCTGTTTTAAAAACTTCATAAAGGTCTTTATCCAACAACAAGGCAGTTTTAAAAGCCTCTGCAAGGCCTGAATTATACTGAGTTTCAGGGAGATACTGTACAAAATCAGGACAGAAATAGATTTTTTGAGCAGGGAAAAAAGTACCGATACTATTTTTTAGACTATCATAATCACAACCGGTTTTTCCACCAACAGATGCATCTACCATTGCAAGTAAGGTAGTTGGAACAAGCTGAACCTTTGCACCTCTTTTAAAAATTGAAGCAGCAAATCCAGTAATATCACAGATAACACCACCGCCAATACCAACAAAAATATCCTTACGGGTAAAATCAGCTTCTCCCGCAGCTGTTATAATATTCAGAACGGTTTCTATAGTTTTGTATTTTTCACCTGAGCCTAAAATAAGAAGAATATCATTTCCATATTTTCCTTCATCAAACTTAGATATAAAATCTTTCATACAGTCAAGACTTGCAACATTTGAATCTGTTACAAAAAAACGTCTATGATCTGTTTTCTGATTTTCACTATAAAAAAGAGAAAAAAGATCTGGAGTTCCAGAATGAAAACTGATTTCTGATTTATCAGTTCCGACATGAATAGATGGATATGATATGAAAATAGATTCTTCTGACATATATCGATATATTAATATGTTTTGTCCATTTCGTTAAGTTCTTTTATATTTTTTTCCAGACGCTCTATTTCCCGATTCAACATTTTTTCGTAATTTAAATCTCCATTTAAAATACGTTCCCGTTCATCTTCCCAGTACTGTTTTTCAGTTATATACAAAAAATTAAAAGAAGATGCATTGGATTTTTCACACCAAAGTTTAGCTTCCTGCCAGTAATAAAGACCTGCCTTATAACAACTTAGTGCCTTTTCCATATTTCTTAAGTATTCATCTTTCCATGGAGCATCGTAAAAATAAATACACTTTTTATCGTAAGTACGACCTAACCGCAAGTGCTGTTCTATAAGTTTAAGATTTATATGCATTTGAAAAAGATAACGGTATTTTTCCCACTCTTTTTCAGTTGTGATTTTTACATCGCAAAACTGAGGATTACAAAAATCTGCTTGAGCTGCTTTTTCAAGCCAATAAATGTTTTCCATACAATCATCTGGATACTGCTGATAATGAACATGATAAAGCTTATACCAGTCTTCCTTGTATTTAACCATAGATGCAGAAAGAGGAGCAGTAAAAAGTGAGAATAGGATTAGAAATGTAAATAACTTTATAAAAGTTTTTTTCACAGTATTATTATCGGTGACACAGAAAAAATATTAAGA
>JAEDFX010000131.1 GCA_016297805.1 Treponema sp.
GTACAAATTTGTCTTTTTTTTTAGGTATAAGTAGTATAGAATGGTAAAGATACAAAAATGTCCAAATTCTTTTTTTTGGAGATGTGATGAAACGTTTTTCTATAAAAAAATTCTTCCTACTTTCCTTACTATCAGTAATATATCTATCTACATGGCTGGGTCAGATGATGTTTGATGTGCATAATCTGTCTTATCTTAACGGAATTTTAATGGCAATAGGATTTCTCTGCTGTATTGGTATGATTTCCGTTGATTATTACTCAGGGAGTGTCACAGCCTGCTGTTGTATGGGGCTTTCAATCTCCACGTTATTATTCTCAATAATTACATCAAGAACTAAGAGCAATAATATTGGTGCCGGCCTGATTAACATGATAATTTATCTATCAACACTGCTATATCTTGTAGAAGTTCTTAAAAAACGAGATAAAGCAACTGTAACAGATTATTTGACCGGCCTATATAACCGTCGTGGACTATTTAAATTAATAGAATCAAAAACAAATTCAAAAGATGCATTTTATATTGTTTACATTGATCTTGGTAATTTTAAATTGATTAATGATAATTACGGTCATTCTTTTGGCGATTCTGTTCTTAAGCAAGTTACTAAAATAATGATTGAAAAAATCGGAAAGGAAGGAGTTGCTACCCGAATCGGTGGAGATGAATTTGTTCTGATTTTAAATGAAAACAGCAAGGTTTATCAGATAACTCAAAATATCCTTGATGAAATAAGCCAGAAAATTAATATTCTTGATGAGAACAACGAAGAAATACAGCTTTATATTACAACATGTGCAGGCATTTCAAAATATCCTTTAGATTCTTCCTCCCCTGACGAGTTGATTAAGTATGCCGATATTGCCATGTATGAAGCATCCAAGAATAAAAATTCAAGAATAGTCCGTTTTAGCCTGGACATGGCTGATACACTGACCCACCAGATGGAAATTGAAAAATTGATAAACGAGGCTTTAGAAAAAGATTATTTCTATATGGTTTATCAGCCACAATACAAGCTTAATGGAAAAAAACTCAGGGGATTTGAATCATTGTTAAGATTAAGAACAGCAGACGGAGTTTCTGTTTCGCCTGCAGAATTTATTCCAGTAGCAGAAAAAAAAGGTTTGATTCTTAAGATTGATGATTATGTAATTCGCCGGGTAATGGAAGAATTTAATGATATTGTAAAGGATTCGCCAAATAAAGACCTTACAATTTCTGTAAATGTTTCTGCAAAAAATATTGGCAACATCAAATTCCCTCAAAAAATCAAGAAGCTTTTGGAACAGACCGGATTTCCTCCAGAACATCTTGAAATTGAAATCACAGAATACTGTTTTGTTCAATCAATAGAAACAACAATTGAAAATATAAGACAGCTTAAAGAAATGGGAATTCAAATTGCACTTGACGATTTTGGTACAGGTTACACTTCCCTATCATATCTTGCAAAAATGCCTATAAATCTTCTTAAGGTTGATAAAAGCCTCGTTGATGATATTGAAACAAGCAACAAAAGCCAGGTCTTCGTAAATGCGGTTATTTCTATGGGTCACCTTATGGGATGTGAAGTAATTGCAGAAGGAACTGAAACTGAAAATCAACTGGATATTCTGAAGAATCAGAATTGTGATTATGTACAAGGTTACGTTTGGGGAAAGCCTCTTGATTATAAAATTGCAAAAGAATTATCAATGACTACCTAAGTCCACACTCCCCTATCCCATTTCCTGTGCCCTTGAAAGATTTTCAAGGGCATTTTTATACCTATATACCACATTTTACGGTATATACCGTAAATATACCTTATTTATACTACTGGAAAGTTTAGAATTAATTAATCTTGCATATAGAAATTATGTAGAAATATGGATGGAACAGCGATGTCAGTCATCAGCGTATCACAGATACGCTGATGACTGACATCGCTGTTCCATCTCTCTTCCATCTCTGTTCCAGAGCAAGACACGTAGTGACTTTCAGCGAGGCTTTTCAGCGGAATAAAACAGAGTGCCCTGTGGGAGCATTTTTCTGAAGCTTTTGTTTGAATGTAGATTAATAAATCCTAAAAGAAACTGACAAAAGGACTATATTCTAAAAATGCGAAAAATGGGGGGTGTTTATCGTTCAGTCGAGTAATTATTCAATTTTTCAAAAAGAACGCGTCAGAATGAATCCTAGAGCGGGTTTTAAAATGTACCTAAAATTACGGTATTGCGGTATTATATACCTAATTACTACCTATATTTATATTATAATATTACCTATACTTACGGTATATATGTATTTTTATAATATATTTTTTGGTATATAGGTATGGATTTTTTTATAATTTTGGATTATAATTTTTTCATTAGTAAAAAAAAACAACTTTACGGGAGGAACATTTTTTATGAAAATTATCACCGTTGCATTGCAGAAGGGTGGGGTAGGAAAAACCTCTACAGCCGTAAGTCTTGCAGTTGAATTAGCCCGCTCAGGAAAGACAATCATCATTGATGCAGACCCTCAGGGCAATGCTACAACTTGGCTGAATATTCAGACAATGGAATATGAATTTGCAGATTTGTTAAACGGAAAATGTACACTTGAACAGTGTGTAAATAAAACATCAACAGAAAACCTGTTTATCATTCCAACAGCAGGAATTGGCGGCGAACTTAAGGAGTACAGTGAAAATAAAGCTGGAGGCAATCAGGGAAAAATCAAAAAAACCCTGAAAGAAATTGCCAAGAACTATGATTACTGTGTAATTGATACTTCACCAAGCTTTGGAAATTTTGAACGAGGAATCTTTTACGCAACAAACGAAATTATTGCAGTTCTTCAGCTGGATGAATTTTCAAAAGACGGACTTCAGATTTTCAATGATAGACTTCGGGCCTTCATTGCAGATAATCTTGAAGAAGATGAAGCTCGTCCAAACTTTAATAAAATTGTTTTCAATGCAAAAGATGATCGTATTGCACAGCAGAACATCATTCTTAATCAGTTTCAGGCTCTTAAACAGCACGGCTACAATCTTTATGTAATCCCTGTTGATCAGGCTTATAGAAAAGTACAGAGTGCACACATTGCAGTTCAAGATTTCAGTGGAACTAAAAAAGAAACCCTTGAAACTATCAGACAGCTGGCAGCAGATTTAATCTAGGAGGACAAGAATGGCAGGCAAAAAAATCTCTTCACAGGAACTGGCGGGAAATACAGATGTTTTTTCTGATTTAATGACTCCTACAATCCCCAAAAAAAATCCGGAACCAGCCGTAAATGAAGCTGCAGAATCAGAAAAAGCAGTTCATCTTACAATGCTGGTAAAAGAATCTACACGAAAAGCATGGAAACAGTTCTTTATTGAACACGATCTTAATACAACTCAGGGGATTGAAATTGCCATGCTCCATCTTATTGATGATGTACAGAGTGGAAAATACAGATTAAATAAAGGTGGATTAAGAGAAGTTCAGGCTTCAAATACCGATTAAGTTCCTTTTCCCCTCACACAACGACTACTTAAGTCCAATAATATCTGAAAGCAGGTGGATTTAGGTAGTCGTTAATTATTTTATAAATATATAAAGGTGGATATAAGTAGTCGTTCCAACTGCTAAAGAAGTGGATATAGGTAGTTGTTAGATTTTCAAAATTCTTTAGTTCCCCCATATATAGTGTTTTTAGAGTTTGAATTTCAAAAAATTCCCCTATTATTTGGACTTAGGTAGTCGTAACTACTAAAACTAAAAGAATTCTAGTAAAATTTTATTAAATTCCCCACTGTGAACTTGAATTTAAAAACTACCAGATTTATAATTTAGTAGTCGAACAACTTCATCAGAATTCTAGAACTAGTCAAAAACCTACATATTACGATAAAAGGACGTGGGTAGTCGTAAAAGTGGAATCAGGTAGTCGAAACTAGGATTTAAGTAGTCGTAAGTATGGACATAGGTAGTCGTTTAAGCTTGTAACTTCTTATATTACAATAAAATACAGAGCTACTAAATTTAATAAATAAATTTATAAAAGAAGGGGACTTTTATGAATTCAAATCAATTAACTACTGTTAAAGATAAAGAAGTAGTTATTCAGTCAAATTCTATAAGCCGTGGAATCTATACATGTAGTCCTTTAGCTAGAAAGCTTATAGCTTATTGTATTTTAAAAATAAATCATTATCCTGAAAATGTAGAACACCCAGATTTCCCCGATATTGAAGTTTTTCATCACTTTAAAAGTACTTTTTCTATTTCAGAATTTATAAACAAACTAGGAATTACCCGAGGATCAAATACATATCGTCAAGTAAAGAGAGCAGTAGAGGAACTTTCTACAAGTGTTATTCAGATTGAAAATACAGAAGAAAAATACAAAGCTTATACCTGGTTTTCATCTGCAACTTACGATAAAGAAAAAGATTTAATTGAACTGGACTTTAATCAGCAGATTGGATTTGCAATTATGGAATGGAAAGAGATTAAACAATTTTCTGCCATGAATATAAAAACCATTGGCGAAATCCAATCTTTCTATGCTCTTCGCTATTTTGAAATTGCTTGTTCCTGGTACAATACAAAAGGTCGTTATGGAAATAAAAAAGGACAGTGGAAATTTACTCTGTCTGTTGATGAAATAAAAACAATGTTCAAAATTGATAAGGATGCTTACAAAGATAGAATGAATAATTTTATTACTAAAGTTGTAAAAAATCCTTTAGAAGAGTTGAATTCTGTAAATAAAGATTTCCAGATGTCTTTTGCAAAAATTGTTGAAAACCATAAGACTGTTGGATTTGAATTTACCTGTGAACAAATATCTGTTTTGAAAATAGAATCCTCTGATTCTGAAGAAATTAAAGAGGAAAAAAAGCAGATGAATGATGAAGCTTTGGAAATAGAATATTTTAGAACAAAATATCCTTCGGAATGGGAAGATGCAATGGAGCAGGCTAAAGCTCAAAATGAACTTCCATTTGAACCAATGACAATTATTACAGAAAATCGAGCTTTGGAAATATTAAAAGCTCAGGGACTTGAGTAATATTGTATTGATGTAGTTACGACTACCAAAATCCACGACTACTTATATCCACTGATATTACGATGTGGATTTGAGTAGTCGTTCTTTTTTAACAGTATCTGTTAATGTTGAAGTTACGACTACTTAAGTCCAAGCATATTTTTCTGATTTTTCGTTAACTGTTAACAATAGTTAACTGTTAACTTTTGTTTTTGGTGGATATAAGTAGTCGTTGAGTGTATGACTACCAATATCCACC
>JAEDFX010000132.1 GCA_016297805.1 Treponema sp.
TTGGAAGTGCCAACTAGCAGAAGCTGAGTGGAGACGCCATGGGCGTAGTCCAAAAATCCACCTATATATAGATATTTTGTCGATTTAGCATTATATTTATATAAGGGTGGATTTTTTTTAATTGAATACTTTTTTTAAACCAAAGCAGACAATTTTCTTTTTTATCCTCTGTGGATTAGCAATATTTGCTCTTTTTGTACGTTATGCAAAGCTTGCCGTACAACCAGTTAAACCAATTGCTCAGGCAAAAACTACAGTAGAAAGAGGTTCCATTGTAGATCGTTCTGGTTTTCCATTAGCAGTTCAGACAAATTTCTATCACGTAGGTGTTTCTATAAAAAATATTAAGGATAATGAAAAATTACAGCAACGGTTTGCTCAAGATGTAGCACCTGTTCTTGATTTGAATATAGAAACTATCCTTACAACATTAAATACTAACCGAAGCTTTGTTTATTTAAAGAAGAAAATCCCACAGTCTACTTATGAATTATTGAAAGAAATTACAGACTCAAAAAATTATAATTTCGTAAGCTATGAGAAGATTCCTGGACGTAACTATCCAAATCATTCTTTAGCTTCTCAGTTAATCGGCTACATGGGAGATGATGGAAAAGGACTTGCGGGAATTGAGTTTGCACAGCAATCTATCCTTGCACCTGAAATTTCTGCTGATTCTGATGAAATTCCCCAGGGCAGAAATATCTTTTTGAGTATTGATGCAAATTTACAGTATAAGCTGGAGCAGGTTTGTAGCCGGGTAATGAAAGAAACTCAGGCTGAATGTATGATGCTTGTTGCAGCTGATTCAAAAACCGGGGAAGTGCTGTCTTATATCAGTTTTCCTTCTGCTGATTTGAATGAATATGGAGCTTCATCTACTGAATCAAAGGTTGATTTGCCTGCAATGACTGCTTATGAGCCTGGTTCAGTATTTAAGATTTTTACTGTTGGAATTGTTTATGATGAACACGGAATTTCTCCAAATGACAGTTTCCTTTGTGACGGAATGTATGAACGTCGACTTTCCAATGGTGAATCTGTAAGAATTAAATGTCTCGAACATCATGGTTGGTGTACTCCAAAGGATGGGTTGAGATATTCATGTAATGATGTACTTGGACAGATTAGTGACCGCATTACTGAAGATGAATTTATAACACGAATAAAAATGCTGGGGTTTGGTTTTAAAACCGGTGTAGAACTTCCTGGTGAAACTTCCGGTTCGGTAAAAGATACTACCAGCTCTTTATGGTCAGCTCGCTCAAAGCCAACGATTGCTATTGGACAGGAAATAAGTGTTTCTGCGCTTCAGATGGTACAAGCGGCAACAGCAATTGCTAACGGTGGAGTTCCTGTTAAGCTAACATTTATTCACAAGATTACAAATAAAGATGGAACTACATATTTTGAACACGAACCCGAATTGAAAAATCGTGTTTTTGCAAAAAATACAGCTGATTATATTTTGAGCTGTATGGAAACTACCGCAAAAAATGGTACTGGTTCCCGGGCAAATTTGCGTGATGTGGATATTGGTGTAAAAACAGGTACTGCCCAGATGGCCGATAAAGTCCATGGTGGATATTCTGATACAGACTTCCTCTCATCATGTATGGCTATTTTCCCTGTAGATGATCCACAGATTGTTTTGTACATAGTAGTAGAAAAAGCTAAGGGTGAAACTTATGGTGGTCGAATTGTTGCTCCAGTAATTGGTGAAGCTGCTGATATTATTATTGATCATCTGGGAATGAGTCGTGGTGGTGCTGCATCTTTGGAACACAGTGGAGTTATAAATCTTCCATCGTCATCAGGTGTAAGCTTAGGCGGAACAATTCCAGATTTTACTGGCCGTTCAAAAAAAGAGCTTTTACCATTAATGGAACGTACTGATATTAAACTTAATATAAATGGCAGTGGATGGGTAACAAGCCAGAATCCTGAACCTGGTACTCCTGTAACAGAAGGAATGGTAATTGAACTCAATCTGGAATAGTAATTATTCAGCTTTTAGAAATCGTTTTCCTCAGTTAGCAGAATTACTACCATGTGATTCGATTCCAGTTATACCTGCAGGATGGCAAGTTTCTGAAGCAAAAAATGGGCAGTTTACTATAACAGAAAATGGAATACGTCTTCATTCATCTTACAATCCTCAGAGAGAAGCGGCTGGTGCTGTAGCTACATCTGAAGTGAATTCAAAGTCCACAACTGTTTTTTATGGTTTTGGTTTAGGCTATCATCTTGTTGAATGGGCGAAAATTCACAAAGATAAAAAGCTTATTATAATAGAACCGGATGTGAATATATTTTTGTACTCCATGAGTATTCTGGATTGGACGGAAATTTTTTCAATCAATCAGCTTGTACTTGCAGTGGGATGTCCGGCTGAATCTGTGCTTCCTTTGATTGAATCTTCAGATAAGGTTAATATTGGTGAAACAGGAGTTTCGGATGCTTTTTATTTTGATATTCCTGCTTTTACTCGTCATGCTCAGAATTATTTTGATGTGGTAAAAACTCTTGTAAAGCGAAATCAACGTAAAAATGAAATAAATGCTGCAACCTTAAAAAAATTCGGTAAATTGTGGTGCAGAAACAGTATTAAAAATTTACAAGAAATGGTTCGGTTGAATGGAATCAAGACTCTAAAAGAAAAAACAGATTCTGAACTTCCATTTATGATTGTTGGGGCAGGGCCTTCGCTGGAAAAGATTCTACCATATTTGAAGGAACTCAAAGAAAGATGCGTAATTGTTTGTGTCGAGACTGCACTGAAAGCAATGCTGCGGATTGGAGTTGAACCTGATTTTATTATTCTGACAGATCCTCAGTTTTGGGCATACCGTCATATAGCTGGGCTATCCGCTCATGATTCAATTTTAATTACAGAAATTTCAACATATCCTGCAGTTTTTCGTTTTCCATGCAAGCAGATTTTACTCTGTGGCTCTCAGTTTCCAATCGGCCAGTACTTTGAACAGCAGCTGAGTTTAGATTTAGGTGATTTAGGAACTGGAGGTTCTGTAGCCTCTTCTGCATGGAATTTTGCATGTTATTGTGGTGCAAAAAAAATTTATACTGCCGGATTGGATTTTGCATTTCCAAAAAATCAAACTCATATAAAAGGAAGTTCTGCAGAACAAACTTTTCATACAATTTCAAATAAACTGGCTGCCAGTGACAAATTTACAGCAAATGCACTGTATAGCGCTAATGCTGTTATGGGAAAAGATTACAACGGAACTCCAGTACTTACAGATAGTCGTATGAAAATGTTCAGCTGGTGGTTCGAATCACGTCTGACCGCCTGTAAAGATGTTCAGACATACACCTTTACGCCTGAAGGACTTAATACACCAGGTATTCATCCAACATCCCTTTCAGACTTCCTCAAAAATGCACCATCCATGTCAGTCTTAAAAAAACAATTTTTTGAAAATCTTAATAATGCAACTGAAAATAAAAAAATCAGTAATGAAACCAATTCACTTTTTAATAAGTTGATGACCCAATTTCCAACACAAGATTTTGAAGAAAAATATTCATTTCTGAAACCTTATCTATAAAATCTTCTAATATCCAATAATTTTTTGCCGAAACTTATACTATGGAAATAATTAGTTACGTTCAGGCAAAACCACAAAAAAGAAGAATTAATCTGGCTGGATTACAGCCAAAACTTCGTGGAAGAAACAGCAGAAATGCGGCAAAATCTGTTACTTATCAGCCTTTTTCACCAGAGCTTCGTACTTTTACAGCACAAAAAGTTCATAAATCAGTTTCTGTAAAAAGTTTCTTTAAAATTGTTGGAGCCGCACTTGATGAAGCTGGAGATTATATTTCCTCAAACGTAAAAAAAATCAGCATAGCAGTTATTTTCCTTTGTGCTATAAGCACCCTTGTATATGAGGGATTTCATTTAGCAAATCAGAAAACAAATTATACAGGTCCTCTGGCTTTACAAACTGGCGATCTTGATATTGAAAATCTGAATAAGCTTATGTCGGCCTTTGCTCTTGAAGGAACAAATGATATTGACGAAAGCGGAAATATTCTTGATTCCCATGCAGCTGTTCAGCATTATACTCAGCCTGTAACATTTCAGACATATAAAGTACGTTCTGGTGATACAATCGGTGGAATCGCAAAGAAGTTTGGCCTTACAAATATTTCAACCTTGATTTCTGTAAATGATATTGGAAATGTCCGTCAGCTGGCAGCAGGTCAGAAGCTTCGCATTCCTTCAATTGATGGAATTGTTTATACAGTTAAAGCCGGAGATTCTCTTAATTCAATTATTCAAAAACATAAAGTTAAACTTGATGATGTTCTGGATGTAAATGATCTTACAACAGATACACTTACAAAAGGACAGCAGTTATTTTTGCCTGGAGTAGGATTGGATTCTAATACCCTTAAAAGTGCAATGGGTGATATGTTCAGAATGCCACTGGCTGCCAAGTTCCGCTGGAGTTCACCTTATGGCGAACGAATCGATCCAATCGCAGGAGTAAAATCCTTCCATACAGGAACAGATATGGCTTGTCCAACAGGAACTCCAATTCTTGCCTCAATGAGTGGAAAAGTTACAGCCGCTGGAGTAAATCGTGTTTATGGAAATTATGTGATTATTGATCACGGAAACGGCTACCAGACTTTGTATGCTCACATGTCAAAAATCATTGCAACAAAAGGACAGTGGGTAAGTCAAGGCACCAGAATCGGTCTTGTTGGTTCAACAGGATATTCAACAGGACCACATTTGCATTTTACAGTTTACAAAAACGGAAAATTGATTAATCCAATGAGCGTATTAAACAAATAGGGCAGGAACAAAAAGATGTGTATTTGTGCAGGCTGCGGAAAATTGATTGAAAACAATTATTATTATTGTCCATGGTGTGGCTATTCAAGAGTAGCACAAGAAAAAGAAGATTCAATGGAACTTCGATTCAAGCAGTTGAAGGCTCGTCAGATAGAAGAACGCCAGAATAAAATTGCAGAACTCACAGAACGGCTTGATGATTTGGAAAAGGAACTGTCGATGCTGGTTCTGAGTGCCCAGATGGCAAGATAAAAAAATATTGAGAGTGATACACATGTGGTGGCTCCGGCAACATGCGTTGCCGTCGGCGGTTCCGCAGTTCGCTACGCTCTAAGTCCTCGCTACGCTGCGGTCTTCGCCTCCGGCGCTGCTCCATCGCC
>JAEDFX010000133.1 GCA_016297805.1 Treponema sp.
ATATATTATAATGGGACAAAAAGTCAATTTTAAGGGACATAAATTGACAAAAAAACTTATTTTCTGTATTATGTGATTGGCATTCTGTAAATAGTAAAAATGTTGACGACAGGAGATTATTGAAATAATTATGAATTTAATAGAAGACGGCGTTAGAAAAGGCTTAATTTCAATTTCCGAAGATAAAAGCCGTATAACATATCTAAATCAAAATAAAACACGAAATTACAATAATCCAGAAGAAAAAGTACAAGCAGAGATTTTTCTTCAATTAGTACAAACTTATGGCTACAGTGCAGAACGCATAAAAATGTTTGTTCCTGTAACAATGGGAAGAGAAGTAAAAGAAGCTGATATTATTGTTTATAAAGATGATGCTTGTCTTGAACCGTATATTTTAGTTGAATGCAAAAAAGAAGAAGTCTCGGAAGCAGAATTTTCACAAGCAATCGAACAGGCTTACAGTTATGCTTTTGCTCTGCCCGGCGAAGTGAAATATGTATGGGTAACTTCAAAAATCAGACAGGAATATTTTGAGGTAGATAAAACAAAAAATTCTCGTAATAGACTGCCGGATATTCCTCAGTTCGGTGTTACAACAGTTGCGAATTATAAATATGTATATGGAGCAGAATACTTACCGGAAGAAAAAGGAAAGCAGAAATTTTTCGGCTTATCTGTAATTGAGCAGTCAGAATTAACTAAGCGTTTTAAACAGGCTCATGATGCTTTGTGGGCTGGTGGGCAGTTGAATCCGTCAGAAGCATTTGATGAATTGGATAAATTGATTTTCTGCAAGATTTGGGATGAGCGAAAAGATAGACGCATGGGCGAGCCTTATGATTTTCAGATTATTACAGAAACAGAGCCAAAATCCGAGAAAGGTGATTCCGAGGAAACTAAAAAGCAGAAGGAAATAAAACGAAGAAATAAGGAAAATGAAACTTTATACAAGCGCGTAACTGCATTGTATGAAGAAGGTCGTAAAAAAGATGCAGAGGTCTTCCGTGATAACATCCGGCTTACTCCAGAAAAAATCCGAACTGTTGTAGGTTATCTTGAGAATGTAAATTTAAGCGATACTGATTTGGACAGCAAAGGACGTGCTTTTGAAACTTTTATGACTGATTATTTTAGAGGAAACTTCGGTCAATATTTTACACCCCGTCCAATTGTTGATTTTGCAGTTAATATACTTCCCATTACAAATGATTCTAAAGTTCTTGATACATCTTGTGGTAGCGGTGGATTTTTGCTGTATGCCTTAGATAAGGTGAGAAAACAGGCAACCGAGTTTTATCCAAACTATAAGAATGATACAAAACAATATGACAGATGGTATAAATATTGGCATGATTTTGCATCAAACAATCTTTATGGTATTGAAATTAATGAGCAGATTTCTCGAGCCGCAAAAATGAACATGATTATTCATGATGACGGTCATACAAATGTAATTACATCTGACGGTCTTGTTGATGAAAAACATATTGAGGAATATACAAAGAATCAAGGTTTTAAATACAACTCATTCGATTTTATTGTAACAAATCCACCGTTTGGAAGCACAGTTCGTCAAACTGAAAAAGCATATTTAAAAACTTACAAACTGGGAAAAAAAGAGGATGATTGGCTCGCTCTCAAATCAAGTCCAGAAACTGTGCGAGAAAATCAAAATACAGAAATTCTTTTTATTGAACAGGGCTATAAATTTTTAAAACCTAACGGATTTATGGCTATTGTTGTTCCAGATGGGATTCTTACAAATAGCAGTATGCAATATGTTCGTAATCAAATAGAAAACTGGTTCAGAATTGTTGCCGTTGTTTCTATGCCTCAAACTGCTTTTATGGCAACAGGTGCGGGCGTAAAAAGTTCTGTTCTTTTTCTTAGAAAATGGGATAAAACTCATGAAGAGGAATTTGAAAATAAGAAAAAAGAAATAGAGCAAAAAATCCTGGCAGATTCGCATTACAAAGAACAAAATGAATCATGGAATGCAGAAAAGGCAAAAAAACAAAAAGGAAAAGTTTCTGAATTAGCAGAAAAACTTGGTATAAAAAGTTCGGAAGCAAAAAAAACAGAAGAATACAAACAGTGGAATTCAGAATTAGCTGAAGAATACCGGGAAAAGATTGATAACCTGAAGGAAGAACTGTCAGAAAAATATCTTGAATCAAAACAGTCAGAATTACCAGATTATCCAATTTTTATGGCGATTGCCGAAGATATTGGTTATGATGCGACAGGAAAGCCGACTGGCAATAATGAGCTGATTGAAATTGGAAATGAGCTTAGAAAGTTTATTGAATCATTATAGTGGAGTGAATCATGGTAAAACTAACAGGAATTGTTGAAGATGTTTTTGGTGGTCGCACAGTTTTTAGAGGTTATGCAACTTTAAGAACTTTATATAAATTGTCACAAAGTAGTGACTATCAGCGCAAAGAAGATAAAGAACGTCTTCCTGCAATATGCAATTTTTTACGAAATTCTCCATTTAGATTTTATCCAGAGCTTTTATTTGCTTGGCAAATAGAAGAAAGCGAAGCTCTGACAAAATTAAAAGTTTCGCAAACACAAGGAACAATAAATTTTACTAATGGTATATCTATAAAGAAAGCAAAATTTACTTTTCAAAAAATTATAGGAGATGAACCCAAAACAAAAGTTATAACTATAAATATTCCATACACAGAAATTTCAAAGAAACCTTTTGTTAGGTTGGATGGAAACCATCGACTTTCTTCTTTGAAAGAAATATATGATCAGGAAGCAGAATCTAATATACATAATGAGTTGTTGGATATGGTTGTTCCTTTCTCCGTACTTCTGCAAATAAGAGGAGAAGAAGCTGAAAAGTATGAATCGGCCTTTTTTTATTTAATTAATTCAAAAGCAAAAGCACTTACTACTGAGGAGAATTTGCATGCTATATTGGAAAAAGATTTTTTTACAAATGAAGAACGCATTGATTTGCTAGGAATTTCTTCTATTGATAAATTGCAAAAATATATTACCGATTTCAAGTTTAATAAATATAAAATTATTTCAGAAATATTTGAAAATGAAATATATACATTAGCATTGACTTTACTTTCATTAATCAAAAATATTGAAGCTTCAAAAGTTGTTTCTGCAATTCAATATATTAATGCATGTTATGAAAATAAAGAGTTGAAAATAAGTAATAAAAATATTGTTTTATCTTTAATAAAGGTTAGAAGCGAAAAGAAATTCTATAATAATTTTTTTACATGGATTCAAAACTTTCCTTCTAAAGCTTTTGTTGATATAAATCCTGAAAAAATTGTCTCTTTGTATGAAGAATTAATTTCTAAACAATTAGAGGTGTTTGTTGCTATGCCATATTTTGGAGAAGAGAAAATAAAGGAGTATAATAAAATTTATAAAGAAGCAATAGATGAAATTAACAAACAATATGGAACAAATATATATCTAAACAAAATTATGAGTAATACAGGAGAGACTTCGGATCAAATTAAAGATATTATCGATAAGATAAAGCGATGTGATATATTTTTTTCTGATGTAACTGATAACAATGCGAATGTTACTTATGAAATGGGTTGGGCAAGAGCATTAAATAAGAAAGTAATCATTTTAAGAGAAGAAAACTCTGAAAAACCAAAATCAGATTATGCAAATGATACATACCATTCATACAATAAAGAATGTCCTAACATTACTCTTAAAAAGGAAATAGAAAATAATTTGTCTGCAATTCTTGAGAATGATTACCATTTAGTGAGAGTAGATAAATGAACATATTCCAAATAAATCGTTCTGATATAGAAGACCGTTTCGATCCTCCTTATTACAAAGACAAGCCAGATTTCTCAAAATTTATAAAACTTTCAAACATTGCAGTTGTAAAAGGTGGTAAGCGTATTCCATTAGGTATGTCATATACAACAGAACAAACAAATTATCTTTACCTTCGCGTAGCAGATATGTTGGATGGAGATATTGATTATTCTACTCTCAATCACATCGGAAACGATGTATTTGAAATATTGAAAAGTTATGAAATCTCGAAAAATGATATTGCGTTATCAATTGCTGGAACAATAGGTAAGGTTATTTTCTTAAAAAATATTCCTCAGAATAATAAAATAATTCTTACAGAAAATTGTGCAAAAATACAAATAAAAGATACATCTGTATTGTCACAGTATTTAGCTTTATTACTGATTCTAAACATCACTCAAAAACAAATTGAATTGAACTATATACAAACAACTATTCCAAAATTGGGACTTGATCGGATTAGAAATTTATATCTACCACCTATTCCGCCTCTATCAGTTCAACAAACTATAGTTGATTTATATACAAATGCACAGTCTCAAAGAAAGAGAAAATTAGAAGAAGCTCAAAAACTTCTTGAAAGTGTAGATGCTTATCTTTTGTCTGAATTAGGAATTGAATTGCCACAAGAAGATAATTCATTGAAAAATAGAATATTTAAGGTTTCATCATCTCATTTAATTGGAAGTCGCTGGGATTGTTCTTCTAATAAAAATGATTTTTCATTGAATTCAAAGAAATTTGAAAATGTAAAATTAGTTGATGTTGTCCGAATAAATCCATCTGTATATTTTTCATTAGAAATAAAAGAAATTACTTTTATACCCATGGAAGCAATTGATGAAATATATGGAGAAATCACTGATAATTATAAAAAGGAAGTGTCAGAATCAAGTGGATTTACCCGTTTTATGCAAGGTGATTTACTATGGGCTAAAATTACACCTTGTATGCAAAATGGAAAATCAGCTGTTGTAAGAGAAACAATAAACGGCTATGCATGCGGTTCTACAGAATTTTTTGTTTTAAGATGTAACAAGAATAAAATTGATGTAAATTATCTTTTTTATATCATGCATGTGAAAAAACTGCTTGAATATGCAACAAATTTTTTTGGAGGAAATGCAGGTCAACAGAGAGTTTCAAAAAATTTTCTGTTGAATTTGGAAATTCCTCTTCCACCACTTGATAAACAAATAGATATCGCTTCCAAACTTCAAGAAATTCAAAATAATGCAAAACAATTAAAAAATGAAGCTGATATGATTCTACAAGAAGCAAAACAGAAAGTCGAAAGAATGATTTTGGGAGAGTAGCAATGAATGAAATGACATCCCAGTTTACAGAAAGCTTTTCA
>JAEDFX010000134.1 GCA_016297805.1 Treponema sp.
AATCGAATGTAAATTTCTTTCAAAGCATAAGGTTATAAAAGTACAGAAATTTACAGAGAAGGAAATAATCATAGCTAATATATAGCTTATGTATTTAGAAAGAATCTGTTTTCCACATATAAATAAAGTGCCTGCAAGAATTAAAGTATAGAAAACCACAGTTATAATAGAAAGCCATGAAGGAATTCTGTTTATGAAAAATGTTGATTTAAAGATATCAAACCAAAATAGCTGACTGATTAAAAAAGTGATTCTGGAAAGTATTCTTAAGACTTTTACTTCAGTGAATAAAAAAAGAATTTCTGCTATTGAAACCATGTATAATGCGATTGATGTTATTACCAGAATATGAAAAGAATCTGGTAGTGAACGCAATAAAAGGATTATGGATACAGTTTCCAGATTTGGCAGCATAAATCCAGATGCTATCTTTCCCATAAGAGGAATTTTTTTTAGTAAAGCAATTATATATAGAAGAATTGTAGTAAAAAAAACGCCAGTTAAAATCCAAAGTGTTGTAGTCATATAAAATCCTTATAAGCCACATTCTAGCATAATAAAAACAATATTAAAACAATCAAATTTTAAAAATTTCAAATAAACAGGGGATTCTTCTTAATTGAATTTTTGTTCATTATTTTCTATAATTCCCAAGAAGATAAAATCGGGGCGTTTGTTTTCGATTTTTTTTGGAAAACTTTTTTTAAGGAAAGATATATGACAATTACTGAAATGCTTGGTCAGAGCGGACTTCTGACTTTGCTTGGTATGAGTGTTGTATTCGGATTCATTATTATCATGATTTTGTGTATGAAATTGCTTCATGCAGTAATTCATGCACTTAAGCTTGATAAAGAAGAACCTGCGAAAACAACAGTGGCTTCAACTCCAGCTCCTGCTGCGAGTGATGATGGTGCAATTATTGCTGCAATTGCAGCTGCCGTACATGACAAGGCATTGAAATCGTAATTATTGGGAGATATAAAAATGGCAAAAGTTGGAATTTCAGAACTTGCAATTCGTGATGCTCATCAGAGTCTTCACGCAACTCGTATGACTACAGCAGATATGTTACCTATCTGTGATAAACTTGATAAAGTAGGCTATAAATATGTTGAAGGATGGGGTGGAGCTACTTATGACTCTTGTATCCGATTCTTGAATGAAGATCCTTGGGATCGTCTTCGTAAACTTCACGCAGCAATGCCAAATACAAAAATTATGATGTTGCTTCGTGCACAGAACCTTCTTGGTTATAAACATTATGCTGATGATGTAGTAGACAAATTTGTAGAAACTGCTGCTAAAAACGGTATTGGTTGTTTCCGTATTTTTGATGCTTGTAACGATCCACGTAACATGGAACGTGCTACAAAAGCAGCTAAAAAATCTGGTGTAGATGTTCAGATGGCTATTTCTTATGCTGTAACACCATTCCACACAAATGAAAAATATGCTGAATTGGCAAAAACATATGCAGACTTCGGTGCAGATTCAATCTGTATTAAAGATATGTCTGGTCTTTTGAAACCATATGAAGCTTATGATTTGGTAAAAGCAATCAAAGCAAAAGTTGATCTTCCAGTAGAAATCCACTCTCATGCTACAACAGGTCTTTCTGTTGCTTCTCTTCTTAAAGGAATCGAAGCAGGGGCAGACATCGTAGACACAGCAATTTCTTCTATGTCTATGGGTACATCTCACTCACCAACAGAAACAGTTGTAGAAATGCTCAAAGGTACAGATTATGATACTGGCCTTGATACAAAACTTCTTCTTGAAATTGCAGCTTACTTCCGTGAAGTTCGTAAGCACTATTCTTCACTTGAATCAGCATTCCTTGGTGCTGATACTCGTATCCTTCTTTCTCAGGTTCCAGGAGGAATGCTTTCTAACCTTGAGTCCCAGCTCAAACAGATGGGTGCTGGTGACAAGATGGATGCTGTTCTTGAA
The DNA here is from genome assembly GCA_016297805.1 of Treponema sp. Classification (GTDB taxonomy): domain Bacteria; phylum Spirochaetota; class Spirochaetia; order Treponematales; family Treponemataceae; genus Treponema_D. The sequence continues at coordinate 1,954 of JAEDFX010000134.1, forward strand.
GAACTTCCAAAAGTACACAAAGATGCAGGTTATGTTCCACTTGTAACTCCAACATCTCAGATTGTTGGTACACAGGCTGTATTCAATGTAATTCAGGGTCGTTACAAGATGATGACTGCTGACTTTGCAAACCTTGTAACAGGAAAATTTGGTGCTCTCCCAACAGCAGCTAACCCAGACGTTGTTGCACAGGCTCTTGCTCAGAACAAGATGACAGAAGTTATGACATGTCGTCCTGCAGATAAGATTGAACCAGAATGGGACAAAATGGTTGAAGCTGCAAAAGCTGCTGGTGGTGACGGTTCAGATGAAGATGTTCTCACATATGCTATGTTCCCACAGGTTGCTGAGAAATTCTTCAAGACACGTGCAAATGGTCCAGTTGATGCTGCTTCTACATTCGCTAAAAAAGAGGCTGCTCCTGCTAAAGAAAACAAAGGTGGTTCTTATACAATCAATGTAAATGGAACTGCTTATAATGTAACAACAGGCCCTGCTGGCGATTCTATGTCAGTAAATGTAAACGGAACTGCTTATAACGTATCATTCGGTGCTGCTGGCGCTACTCCAGCTGCTGCTCCTGCTGCCGCTCCGGTTGTAACAGGTGGAGTTGATATTAAAGCTCCAGTTGCTGGTACATTGCTCCGTTATGCTGTAGCTGAAGGTGCTCAGGTTAAGAAGGGTGACACAGTAATTATCGTTGAATCTATGAAGATGGAACTTGAAGTAAAAGCTCCAGAAGATGGAAAAGTTTCATTCTCTGTACCAACAGGAACTCAGGTTCAGGCTGGTCAGACATTGGCTAAACTCGGTGGTGCTGCTGTTGCTGCTCCAGCTCCAGTTGCTCCTGCACCTGCTGCCGCTCCAGCTGCTGCACCTGCTCCAGCTCCTGCCGCTAGTGGTGCTGGAAAACCTGTTACTGCTCCAGTTGCAGGTACATTGCTCCGTTATGCAGTTGCAGAAGGTGCTTCAGTTAAGCCAGATACAACAGTAATTATTGTTGAATCTATGAAAATGGAATTGGAAATTAAAGCTGGTGCTGCTGGTAAGATTCACTTCGTTGCAGCTACAGGTTCACAGATTGCACAGGGTGCAACACTTGCTGAGGTTCAGTAATGGAAACAGAATTAAACAAAAAAAATACATATAAAGGATTGAAAGTATCTGCAATTATTTGTTTGATTGCTTTGGTGCTTTCATTTGCAGGTTGTGGAACTGGAGCAAAATCATCTGGTTCTTCATCAAAATCTGCAACTACAACAATTGTTAAAGGTTCAGAAAATATTCCTCGTATTTCTGTAAAAGGATTCTTTACAAATATTGGTAAAAATACTGGTATTTACAAATTAATCCATACAGAAACTGCAGAAGAAAAAGCTCAGGCTGCTGCTGAAGAAGCTGCAGTTAGAGCTGCAGAATCCGTTGATCCATTTGCAGATGCAACAGTTCCTGGCTGGCAGTCATTTGTAATGATGGCTCTTGGTTTCTTGATTGTTTACCTTGCAGTTGCTAAAGGATTTGAACCACTTCTTCTTATTCCAATTGGATTTGGTACTATTCTTGTAAATATTCCTGGTGCTGGTATGGGTGGTGCTCCACATGGTATGCTTCATATTATTTATAGTGCAGGTGTAGGTAATGAATTCTTCCCAATGCTTATTTTTATGGGTATTGGTGCTATGACAGACTTTGGTCCACTTATTGCTAACCCTAAAATGGCTTTGCTTGGTGGTGCCGCTCAGCTTGGTGTATTTGCTACATTGTTCGGTGTTGCTCTTTTGAACTTCATTCCAGGTATCGATTATACAATGAAACAGGCATCTGCTATTGCTATTATTGGTGGTGCTGATGGTCCAACTTCTATTTATGTATCTGGTAAACTTGCTCCAGAGATGATGGCTGTAATTGCTGTTGCGGCTTATTCATACATGGCTTTGGTACCAATGATTCAGCCTCCAATTATGAAGGCTCTTACTACAAAGAAAGAACGTCAGATTAAAATGAAGCAGCTTAGACCTGTTTCTAAGACTGAAAAAGTATTGTTCCCACTTATGTTGCTCGTTGTAACAGCATTACTTTTGCCTCCTGCAGCACCTCTTATTGGTATGCTCGCATTTGGTAACTTTGTAAAACAGTGTGGAGTAGTAGAACGCCTTTCTAAGACAATGGAAAATGAGCTGATGAATATCGTTTCTATTCTTTTGTCTCTTGGTGTAGGTTCACAGATGACTCCAGAAAAAATCATGAATGCAAACTCTCTTGGTATTATTCTCCTTGGTCTTGCCGCATTCTGTGTAGCAACAGCAGGTGGTTTGATTATGGCTAAAATCATGAACCTTTTCTTGAAAGATAAGATTAATCCTCTTATCGGTTCAGCTGGTGTTTCTGCAGTTCCAATGGCGGCTCGTGTTGCAAATAAAGTTGGTATGGCAGAAGATCCAACAAATTTCTTGTTAATGCATGCTATGGGTCCAAACGTATCAGGTGTAATTGGTACAGCAATCGCTGCCGGAGTATTCATCTCTACTTATGGAATGTAAGGTTTACGATTTATCGGAAACCTTACAAACGGACATGTCAAGGCCTTGAAAAAAAGAGGGGAAAGCCTTCCCCTCGCTCACACTTCGTTGTTCGCTACCCCTTCCAGCGGGGTAAAAAAAATACACTCTATCTACCCCGCAACGCCCCGAAATCAAAATCTATACTGAAAATTGAATCCCATTGGAGTTACAGACATATTCGTATTTCTGCTCTTCTGAAATTTTTTATAAAAAGCTTCTGTGTGCATATATGGAATGGCAAAGCCACATATAGTTCCTATTACAGCTTATCACAAATAAGAGCCGAACCAGACAAGGCTACTCCAGTTCCCATAAGAATACTGTCATTCACAGGATTTAGTTCAAAAGGATGAAGATTTTCTAAATTACTGGCAAACATCCTTGCCCCGCAGCATACAATTACAAATATCTTAAGCCTTTGTTCGTGTTTGTTCGCACTCAAAAAATGGTGAAAAAATTCATCAAATTTTGATTAGTTTTCTCTCACTACAAAAACATTTTTTTGAATTAAAATAATAAAAGCAAAACTTTAAGGAGATGTATATAAAATGAAAAAACTGATTTCAACAATTTTACTGATTTCTGCTGCGCTAGCAACAGTTTTTGCGGCACCAAAAAAAGGGAAAAGTAACAGCATAAAACTTGACCCAAAAAAGAAGTTTGCCATTGAAGG
>JAEDFX010000135.1 GCA_016297805.1 Treponema sp.
TACATCTTCAAGGGAATTAATTCTAACAAAGTTATCTGTAAGTCAGATTTTTTTTAAGCATCAATCTCACTGGCAAGGTTATGTACAATAAATTCGCGGCGTTCTGGTGTATTTTTACCCATATAGAACTGCAGAACTTCTGGTACATTCTTTAAGGACTGAATTGTTACCGGTGTAAGATGCATACCTTTATCTTCGGATTCACCTTCTTTGCGAGGGAACATAAACTGACCGAATTCAGAAGGGTTGATTTCTCCTAATCCTTTGAATCGGGTAATTTCTGCAGATTTTCCCATTTTTGCAATTTCTTTATCGCGGCTTTCTTCGGAATAACAGTACACGGTTTTTGACTTATTTCTAACTCTGAACAAAGGAGTTTCAAGAATGTATACATGACCTGTTAAAACCAGTTCTTCAAAGAATAAAAGCAGATATGTCATTACAAGATTTCTGATATGGAAACCATCGTTATCAGCATCGGTAGCAATAATGATTTTATCATAACGAAGACCGCTTACATCCTTCTGAATACCAAGACTGAATGTAAGATTTTTAAATTCTTCGTTTTCAAACAAGGCTGATTTTTTGCGTCCGTACATATTTTCTGGTTTACCACGCAAACTGAAAATAGCCTGATAAGAAACATCCCGTGCATAAGTCATTGGTCCAGTAGCTGAATCTCCTTCTGTAATAAAAATCATAGAATTAGCACCCTTTGGACCATCCTGCAGGTGATATTTACAATCTTTAAGTTTTTTAATCTTAAGCATTACAGATTTTTCAGCTTCTCGAATCTGCTTGTCTGTTACCGAATTGATTTCATTGCGGGCTTTCTGGTTCTTTATGATTTTTTCTTCCAAGGTACCGGCAATATCTGGATTATGACGAAGCCAGTCATCCACAGCAATCTGAGTTTCCTTAATAATAGGATTACGGATTTCTACATTACCCAGTTTATTCTTTGTCTGTGATGTAAACATTGGATTATCAATACCAATCTTCAATGCCACATAAAGACCACTGGTCACATCTTTAATATCATATTCTTTTTTATAGAATTCATTTACACCTTTTGTAAAACCATCCAGAAAGGCTGTTACATGAGTACCACCATCATCTGTACTTTGCCCGTTTACAAAGGAATAAACAATTTTATCAAGTGAAGCTCCATGTGTCAAAACGAACTGAAGATTTGTTTCACTTTTTTCAGCTTTATAATTAAGAATGTTATAGAGTGATTTATCTACACCACCCATTTCATTCAACAGAAGATCCTGAATACCGTTTTCACTGTAATAATCTTTTCCATTACATCTGATTGTTAATCCAGGATTTAAATAAGCATAGTTCCAGAGACGCTTTTCTACATATTCCATATTGAAGTTATAACGTCCGAACAATTCCTTATCTGGCTCAAACTCAAGATATAAACCATTTGGAACACCAGGCTTTGCATTGCCCATTTTTGCAGAAAGTTTTTCACCCTTTGCAAATTCAACCACGGCCATTTTTCCGTCACGAATAGAAGCTGCTCGGAAATATGATGAAAGAGCATTGGTAGCCTTTATACCAACACCATTCATACCTATTGCTTGTTTAAATACGTTATTATTATACTTTGCACCAGTATTAACTTTACTTACACAATCTTCCAATTTTCCTAGAGGAATTCCACGACCATAATCACGGATTTTTACACGGCCATCTTTAATTTCAATATCAATTTTATTACCGAATCCCTGAGAAAATTCATCTACAGAGTTATCAATACCTTCTTTTAGAAGGATATAGATACCATCATTTTCATTGGCACCATCACCAAGAGAACCAATATACATACCTGGGCGGAGACGGATATGTTCAAGTCCTTCAAGATGCTGAATTGAATCTTCATTATATTCAACAGCAGTCTTTACTGAAGTTTTTTGTGCAGATGCTGTTTTACCTGCTGTCGTTTTTGCGGCAGTTTTCGTTTCTGTTGTTTTTTTTGCAGTTTCTGTTTTATCAGAAGTTTTCACAGCCGACTTTACAGTTGCTTTTGCAACCGCTTTTACAGTTTCTGTCTTACTTGCAGCTTTTTCAGCAGTTTTTGTCGAAACCTTTGTTTCAGTCTTTGCAGTCACCTTTGCTGTTATTTTTTCAGTAGTTTTTGAAGCTGATTTCACAGCAGTTTTCTTTGCAGCTGTTTCTTTTTTTTCTGCCATATTTTCCACCCAAAAATTATTTTTATCTAATTAAAAGTCTCAGTTATTATTCGAAGAATGAACAGTTACAACGTCCACCACGCTTCACATTATACAAAGCCTTATCCGCATTTGCTTCAATTTCAGAAACATAACCTTCATCAGAAAAAGCCACACCCACACTTAAAGAAACAGGAGGCATACCTTCTTCAACAGTCTGAAGCCGATTATTCAATTCAGAAATCTTTCTTTGAATTATTTCAGTTGGATGTAAACCGAACTTTGTCATAATAACAGCAAATTCATCTCCACCGATTCTTGCCACATAATCAGTAGCACGGAATTGCTCCATAAGCAATGAAGCTATCTTTTTTAATACATCATCACCGATTAAATGTCCGTATTTATCATTAATCTGCTTAAATAAATCAATATCTATAATCAAATAAGCTATAGGTTCACCTGAATCAGCCAGAGCTTCTTTTATCTGATCAAAAGCGTTTCTGTTTATAAGCCCCGTAAGAGGATCGTGTTCCGCCTTATGTTTAAGAATCGAAGCTGTTACCGCATTTTTATCACAAAGAGCATTATATGCACTGGCAATATATTTAACTTCGTAAGAACCCCGAAGCTTCATTCTAGTTCCTTTCTGAATACAAATCAAATTGTTGAACAAAGGAATCAGAACAAGTTTAAGAATGAATATATACAATGCTATACAAACAGTAAACAAAAGACAGATGAAAACTACCTGCTGAAGGAAAATGGACTTTATTGATTTATCATTTAATTTCTGTTCTTTTATGGAAGAATGAATCAGAGATGTTATTGCACAACTTGTATAAAATGTAATTCTATCCTTTGTATTATAATAATCATCTCCAAAAAGCATATCATTAGCTTTTGCTAGTTTTGCCTCATCCACCAGATACATATCTGCTTCAAAAAGATTAGTTTTTTTTATATCTTCAGGTATTTCTTCATTCTGCAGATGTATTGCTTCGCAAATCAATTTCATAGCATAGACTTCTATTTTTTCCAGCATTTCTGATTCAAACAAAGCAGATTTTACATTTATGTCCGGAGTATCTCCCTGATGTGTCATCTCTATTATTTCTATCGCCATCTCCCGACGTCTGAGTTCATTCACTTCAAAAAAATAATTCTGCATATATACAGTATCATGATGCAATGAAAATAACCGTACCTGATTTGTTAAATAATCTGATGCTTCACGAAGTTCATAAATAGCTTTATTACATTCAGAATAGTCATTCTGAAAAACAACTATTTCCTCATATTTTTTTTTGATTGTAAGTGATGTATAAAAAACAAAAAGTGTAAGCAGACAGCCTGATATCATCAAAACTGCGTTAAAATGTTGGGCCTTTACGCCCTTAATACTTTTTTTAATAATTTCTGGCATTTTCCCCTCCGCCAAAAAATGTCCTTAAATTTTATTATGTGATAAATATAAAGTCAATAGTAAATACTTATCTTAAATATTAACCTGCAAAGGTTTTCATTAAAGCAAGCTGATTCAATATACGGGCTGTAAGCTCAAAGGATACAGGAGTAAGACTTTCCAGATTATCTTTCATTGTATGAAAAAGCTCCCATGTTGGTACTCCCTCTCCACGCAAGGCACTTGTAATTTCATCAGAAGGAAGCAATGTTATAGCAACAGCCGGGATTCCGTTGGCTATAAAACTTGCATTATCAGAATAATTGCAAGGCAAAGAAAACCATTTTCCACCACCTGCTGACTGTATAAGCTTTTGAGCCCGTGCTTCCAAATCACAAAATCTACTTATAAATTGCTGCGAGACACCCTTGGGTAAAACTGTTTCAGTTAAAACAGGTACATCCCCTCTTCCCATACAATCAAACACATAAACATCATCATTCATAATCCCCAGTTTTCTGAATAGTGCCGCAAGAGGATAACTTCCTTGCGATACTACCCCCTCACTTCCAAGTTCTTCTCCATCTGTAAATATGAGACGAACATTATGAACCCCCTGCATTTTAGAAAGCCGCACAGCCCATTCCAAAAGAGAATAAACCGCCGCTGAATTATCATTTGCCCCTGGACTATCTGGAACCCTATCATAATGTGCAATAACTGTTTTTATCTTAAAACTGGCACTGTATTGATTTTGAGGAAATTTTACATAAATATGATTTTTTCCTTCCAGAGAAATAACAGGTGCATCCAGACCGGCATTATTCAAATAATTCTGAATAAAAGTCTTCCTGTCACATTCAAGTGAAATAAACTGTTGGAAACTTTCTGGAATTATATACATACCCTATAATTATATAACTAATCCACAATAAATCAAAATTTCGAATACAGCAATGACTGACATCAGTGTATCAGTCTTCAGTGTATCATTTGTAACAGCAATGACTGACATCACTGTAACACTTGTGTAAAACTGATGTCACTCTTTAAAAACCAGAATTTCACGGTCTTTCCATACTTCCAACTTTTACGTATTTTTTGTATTATCTACTATTATATATACATTTTAGAGGAAATGATTATGGCTACACCATTAGAAAACTATTTGGCATCTTGCAACGGAAAACCTACTGCTGCAATGTGTGCTTATGTTGCAAATCTTCAGCAGGTTGCAGCTGTTGGATCTGATATTGCTGCTTCAATCGTAAACGAAATTGATAATCAGCGCAGTCACCTTAAACTGGTAGCTTCTGAAAATTACTGTTCTTTGAACGTTCAGGCTGCTATGGGAAATCTTCTCACAGATAAATACGCAGAAGGCTATCCAGAACACCGCTATTATGGTGGATGTGTAAATATCGACGCTGTAGAAAATACTGCAGCTCGTGAAGCAGAAGCTCTTTTTGGTGCAGACTATGCATATGTTCAGCCACACTCTGGTGCTGATACAAACTTAGTTGCTTACTGGGCAATTCTTTC
>JAEDFX010000002.1 GCA_016297805.1 Treponema sp.
CAGATGATTGTTGCTCAGAGAGCTTACGAATTTAATTCAAAAGCAATTCAGACAACAGATTCAATGTTGCAGAGTGCAGTAAGTCTTAAGAGATAGTATGTGAGTCCGATGGGAGGGGTTAGATGAACGTAGGATTAGTTACAAATACATATAGCGGATTAACAAATGGTGCAGGAGCTTTGACTTCTGCCCGCCAGAATGCAGATAATGCAAAATTCAGCGAGCTTTTAAGCAGAATGCAGAATCAGGACAATGGAAGGGGGACTGTTGCTTCTGATGAAATTCTTGAAAATGGCCGTTTGAATGGTGATTATGCTTCTGGGTTCGCCGGAGCATTTTCAGATAAAGCTGCAAAGCCTACAGGTGCCGCTGCTAATCAGGCTAATCCTAATGTAAAATCAAAGACAATAGATAAAACATCCGAACTCTATGAAAAATCTATGGAGTTGGAAAATTATTTTGTAAAACAGATGCTTTCTGAAATGAGAAAGACTGTTATGAAATCTCAGGAATCTGATTTTGCTCAGCAGACATACGAAGATATGCTTTTTGACGAATATTCCACAGCCATGACAAAAAATGCTGGCTTTGGTTTAGCAGATCAGATTTATCTGAGTCTGGTTTAATATAAACCTGTTTAATTTTGATTATTAGAGAAATCTTCTAATATATTTAGTTTACATCTTTAATGCCTGTGGTACGTTGTGCTGCAGGCATTTTTTTTTTAACTGTCAGAGTGGTACACCAATGTCAGTCATCGATGTACCACTTTTTTTATGCATACACCAATGTCAGTACACCAATGTCAGTCATCAATGTACCACTTTTTTATTAATACACTGATGTCAGTCATCAATGTACCACTTTTTTTATGTATACACTGATGTCAGTCATCGGTGTACCAAATCATCATTGTACCACGTTTTTATTCATATTTTCTTTTTGTTACACGGTTTTTATTACATGAGTCATGGTCAAAATTAACGGTTCTAACGAACCTGTGAGAAAAACTAAAGAGAGGTGATAATTTTATATTTTACCTTATTTACAAATTTGATATAATTATAATATGACTTATCAAAAATCCTTACCGGAAAAAATTGCCGGAGTTCATATTCACTTTGTTGGTATAAAGGGAACCGGTATGGCTGCCCTTGTGGAAATTTTACATCATCAGGGGGCAATAATTACAGGTTCTGATGTTTCTGAACGTTTTTATACTGATGAAATAATTGAAAAGCTTGGATTAAAGGCACTTACTTTTAGTGCAGAAAATATTACAGATGAAATACAATATGTTGTATACTCATCAGCCTATAAATTAGACAAGAATCCTGATCTTATAGAAGCTGTTCGTCGTGGTTTGCCATGCCTTTTGTATACAGAAGCCCTTGGTGCTTACAGTTCCCGTGCTTATTCCTGTGGTATCTGTGGCGTTCACGGAAAAACATCTACTACAGGACTGACTGGTACAATTCTTAAAGAACTGGATTTGCCTGCTCAGGTTCTGGCCGGATCGATTATTAAATCTTTTGGTGATACTTGTACTTACACATCGCCTTTGATTTCAACTGGTTCAAAATCAATTTTCGTAGCTGAAACCTGCGAATATCAGCGTCACTTTATGAGTTTTTGCCCTCAAAAAATCATTTTGACTTCTGTTGAACCGGATCATCAGGATTATTATCCAACTTATGAAGATATTCGCCAGGCATTTATCGATTATATATGTAAACTTCCACAGAACGGGCAGGTGATTTATTGTGCTGATGATAAGGGAGCTGTTGATACAGTTACCCTTGCTGCAAAGTTGCGTCCAGATGTGCAGCTGATACCTTATGGTGAAACTGCTTCCGGTGATTATAAGCTTATCTTTGGAAAAGTTGAAAATGAACAGAATAAATTTTCAGTAAAATTATTCAATAAAGAGTTTTATCTAAAAGTTCCAGGACGCCATGAAGTAATGGATGCTGTTGCTGCTCTTGCCATATGCTGTGAACTTTTGCGCACAAACGGTAAAAATCCTTCTGATTATGTAGAAAAGATTGCCGCAGGACTTGCAAATTTTGCAGGTGGAAAACGTCGCAGTGAAATAATCGGAACAATGAAGTCCCAGCATGGAAATGATGTAGTAGTTATTGATGATTATGGTCATCATCCAACTGCTGTAAAAACTACACTTGAAGGTTTCCGTGAATTCTACAAAGGACGTAAGATTATTGTTGATTTTATGAGCCATACTTACAGCCGTACCCAGGCTTTGCTGAAGGAATTTGCGGCTAGCTTTGACAGTGCTGATGTTGTAATTCTTCATAAAATCTACAGTTCAGCTAGAGAAAATCCTGCTGATTTTAATATTACAGGTCTAACTTTGTTTAATGAAACTGTGGAACATCTTAAATCTGTAAAAAATAAAATGCAGGCTCAGTATTTTAAGGAAATTCTTGATGCAAAGGATTTTGTTATGAAAGAATTGAATAAACCTTTGGATTCCAGTTATCCAGATGGATATCTTTTTGTAACAATGGGTGCAGGTGATAACTGGAAGCTGGGAAAAGCAATTTTGGAGGAAAAATAAATGACATCAATGACTGGCTATGCTTATGCGGAGGTGACTTCTGAAAAGGCTGTTGTTTCAGTTGAAATAAAATCTGTAAATTCTCGTTTTTTGGATTTAACAATCAATCTTCCACCTTATATGAATCCCCTGGAAAGCTATTATCGTGGAAAAATCAGTGAAAAAGTTGTTCGCGGTAAAGTTGATGTTTATATTCGTGTAAAGGAATTGGAAAGTGATGCTGAAGTTTCTGCAGATACAGGAATGGCTGTTTCTTATCTTAATGCCATTAAAAAAGTAGCTGATGCCTGCGGATATGACAGCAATAATATTCCACTTAATCTGATTTTAACTCAGTCCGGAGTCCTTAATTCCAATAAATCTTATGATGTTGAAAAATATAAGGATTTAATCGAACCTGTGTTTAACGATAGTTTAACCAAATTCGTTGCTGATCGTGAGCGGGAAGGTGCGAATATGAAGGCTGATCTGGAAGCAAAGCTTTGCAAGCTGGAAAAATGTGCCTCATTCTTCAAAGACTGGCAGCCTAAAATGGAAGCTGCATTTAAAGAACAGATTACTGCCCGGTTTAAGGATATCCTTTCGGACAACAACTTTACCATTGATGAAAACCGAATTATGACTGAAACTGCGGCTATGATTGTAAAATATACAATCAATGAAGAAATTGTTCGTCTTCATAGTCATATTGAAGCAATGAAGAGTGAATTGAAAAATAACCCAACTCCTGGTAAAAAGTTGGATTTTATCTGTCAGGAAATGAACCGCGAAATCAATACAATAGGCAGTAAAAATCAGTTCTCTGAAGTTGGTGCAATGGTAATTGAAGCAAAAGACAGCCTGGAAAATATTAGAGAACAATCTAAAAATGTGGAGTAGACTATGACATTAAACAAAGAAGTTCGTGTAGCAATCAGTGGTAAATCTGGCTGCGGAAATACAACAGTAAGTACGCTTCTATCTCAGAAGCTGGGGGTAACATTAATCAACTATACATTTCGCCAGCTAGCTGCAGAAAAAGGTATGACACTTGCAGAGGTTATTGAAGCTGCAAAGAATGATGATTCTTATGATAAATATGTAGATAAACATCAAGTTGAACTGGCTTTAAAAGAATCTTGTGTTCTTGGCAGCCGTCTTGCAATCTGGATGCTCAAAGAAGCTGATTTGAAGGTTTATCTTTATGCCAGTGATGAAACTCGTGCCAGCCGCGTATATAACCGGGAAGGTGGTGATTTACAGGCAATTAAAGATTTTACAGCAATGCGAGATCGTGAAGATACTGGCCGTTACCAAGAATTCTACGGTATTGATAATAATGATTATGATTTTGTTGATATTATTATCGATGTAAATAATAAAACACCAGAAGAAATCGTTCAGATTATTTTAGACAAACTAGTGGAAAAAGGATTGATTTCAGAATAAAAAAATAGTCACGGATAACACGGATTTAACGGATTTTTATATTATCCGTGTTATCCGTATAATCCGTGACTAATATAATCACAAGATTATATATCTACTTTCTATTTCAAGTTAGCCAGCAACCAGTCTTTGAACATGTTATAGTCATTGTCCATAGGAATTGCATTGTCTGGTAATCTCATAACTGCTTCAAGGCGATCTGGCATTGGAGGTTCTTTTCCAATAGCATCAGTTACAATTGAACCGAACTTGGCAGGAGAAGCTGTTTCAAGAATTACACCCACTGCTTTTTTGTCAACAACTGACTGTGCCCATGATGGAACATTTGGTGTAAGACCTGGTGTGTTGTAATCATTCTTTTTACCATTCATAAGGTCTTCCATAGCACCATTGCGGATTGCATCCCATGCAGCCCAACCAATAGCTCCATGAGGATCAATAATATATCCAGTTTTATCGTTACATTCCTTGATAGCCTTCATAATACCATCATTGTTCTGCCAGTAAGAAGCGTACATGCTGCGAACCTGTTCCAAAGTATACATAGCCTGAATACGTTCGTAGTTGCTTGGAGCACCAACGTCCATTGCGTTAGCTAATGTTTCAACAGAAGGACGAGCGTTATAGTTACCTGTAGCAATCCAGTCTGGAATTGTGCGGTTAGAATTAGTAGCTGCTGTAAAACCTGCAATTGGAGCACCCATTTCTTTAGCAATCATACCAGAAGTAATGTTACCGAAGTTTCCAGATGGAACAACCATAATTACAGCTGGATCATGAATCTTATTGTCCATTGCAGCACGATTTCTTACAACTAAAGCTGAATACATGTAGTAGAAAGACTGTGGCAGAAGACGTGCAATATTGATTGAGTTTGCAGAAGAGAGACGGAGTTTTCCACGAAGTTCTGTATCTGTAAATGCTGTCTTTACAAGTTTCTGACAATCATCAAAAGTTCCCTTTACTTTGAGAGCACGGACATTTCCTGTGAATGTTGAAAGCTGTTTTTCCTGAAGAGGGCTGATTTTTCCATCTGGATAAAGAATAGTTACGTCAAGACCAGGAACGTTATGGAATGCTGATCCTACAGCAGAACCTGTATCACCAGAAGTTGCTACAAGAATATGAAGAGGTGTAGATTCATTTCTGTTGAAATAAGACATTACACGAGCCATAAAGCGTGCACCAAAATCCTTGAAGGCACAAGTTGGACCGTGGAACAATTCCATTACATATGAAATTGAATCAAGTGGAACAACTTTTGGCTGGAAAGGATATGCATCCTGAATGATAGCTGCCAAATCCTCATCTGGAATTTCACCTTCAACATAAGGTTTTGCCATATTAAAAGCAATATCTCTAAAAGAAGGTGCAGGATCTTTATTTAAAAGTGAAGTATCTAATTTAGGGAATTCAACAGGAATGTACAAACCACCTGTTTTTTCATTCATACCGCCCATAACGGCAGTTTTGAAATCTGCTTTTACACTTTTATCTCTTGTGTCTGTGTAAATCATAGAAAATCTCCTTATCTTTTTATAGCCCGTAAACTAAGGCATCAACAATTTCTTCAGCTAATTCTTCCTTACATTTTGTTACACATTTATTCCAGTTTGCACCGGTAGCTTCATGAGTAAATGTAGATTCGAATACTTTTTTTCCGTTTTTCATATTAACAGCCTGAATTTCGGCAATTAATGAGCACAAATAACCATCATCACAAGCTTCTACAGGTTTAGTAAACTTAATAGTTCCGCAAATTAAATAACCGTAGGCATCTTCGATGATTTCATAGTTTTCTTTATAAAGTGTGTTTAATGGCTTTCCAATATATGATGTTTCGTTGATAGGGGCATTTCCAACCATTGTCATACCACGGGTTCTGAACTCAGAAAGAACATCGTAAGAATTATTTATAGGTCTGTTTTTTTCGTTGAAATCCCAAATAAATAAAACTGCACCCTTATTAATTACATCTGATTTAACTTTCCAGTCTGCCTGAGCCTTATGTTCTAAAGCCGCATTCAGAAGATTTTCTGAGTCATCTATTGGTGTAGGGTAAACTGTAAGTTTTGTTGAAGCTGCAAATACTGGTTTGTCTGGTGTGAAGGAATAAGATCCGTCTTCTGCTGTAACTACGTTGATTGTTGAGTATGAGATAGTTTCATTTTTAGCTGATGGATATGAAATTGTAACAGGATAATCGCTTACAGGAGTACCATCTTTTGTAACCGTAAAGGTATATGCTGAACTAAAATCTCTGTTAATATTTGCAATTTTAGGAGTAGAAGTAAATTTTATAGCAACATCATTAAGACCAAAAATAAATATTTCTTCTGGTGTAGGTTCTTTATCTTCTGAAATAATCTCACTTTTTGGAAGATCATCATTTTCTGTTTTATAATTGATATCTGAAGTTGACGATTCTGCAGCAGGTTTTGAAGCACAAGCAGAAACTAGCATTCCTGTTATTACTAATGATAAAATTTTACCCAATACTTTCATAAATTTAAATTTCCGTTTTTCTACTTATAATAGTAATAAATAGCATTTTTTACAATAAGTAAAATATAATATATTGCGAAAATAATGTTATAAAAGTAGTATTGAATTCATATTTTTTTAGGAGTTGCTATCCATGATTCGCTGTACAAAAGCTTTTATATATAAAGAAAATCTGGAAAATAATATTAAACAAATACGAAATTTTGTAAAACCAAATGTAAAGATATGTGTTGCCGTTAAAGCTGATGGTTATGGTCATAATGCAGTTCTTACAGCACAACTGGCCGAAGAGAATGGTGTTGATTATCTGGCTGTTGCATCTGTGAATGAAGGTATTGAACTTAGAAAAAATGGAATTAAGGCAAATATTCTGCTCCTGAGTTTGTGTACTCCATTAGAGATGCCTGATTTGTTCCAGTATAGTATTACACCTTTGATTTTCGCGGAAGAAAATATTTCTTGTTTAAGTACTGCTGCTGATAATTATTTTAATAATAATGATAAATTCCCTGTATTTTTGGCAGTTGATACTGGAATGGGACGTGTGGGCTGCTATTCCTGTGATGCCGGAAAAGAAGCTGCCTTAATTAATAATTCAAAACATCTTAAACTGGCAGGTATGTGTACTCATTTTGCAGTTTCTGACAGTGTGTCTCCTGAAAATCAGAAATATACAAAATTGCAGTTTGAGGATTTTAAAAAAGCAATCGAAAATGTAAAATCTATGGGATTTGAGCCTGGAATATGCAGCTGTTGCAATAGTGCTGCTTTGCTTAATAATCCTGAAATGCATCTTGATATGGTTCGCCCCGGAATTATTACTTATGGTTATTATCCAGATGAGGTTTCGGAAGAATATTTAAAATCTAAGGGGTGTAATATAAAGCTTAAACCTGTACTTTCTCTGGAAACTCAGGTTGTGGCAATCAGACATTTTGAAAAAGGTAAATCTGTTTCTTATGGTCGTACATGGTCAACTGATGAAGAAACTGACATTGCTATAATCCCAATTGGGTATGCAGATGGATTGCTGCGTCGTTTTTCACCAGGTCTTGTAGTTTCTATCAACGGGAAAAAGTATCCGGTTCGTGGACGTATCTGCATGGATCAATGTATGGTTGATATTGGAAAAGATAATAAAGATGTAAAACTTTGGGATAAGGTTGTTATTTTTGGACCTGAAGAAAGTGGTGCATTGTGTACGGCTGATGATCTGGCGGCTATTGGAAATACAATTTCTTATGAAGTTCTTACTTCTATTTCTAAACGTGTAGAAAAAATCATACACTAAAACCAGAGATTATATGTTTTTTATGTAGTTCTTTGCTTCTGCTATGAGATAAAAAGAGCCTGTAATCAGAAGAATGCTTTTGGTTTTTGCTGATTCTTCAAAGGCTTTTTTTATCATCATTTTGAAATCTGCATCTGCTGTAAAGTTTAGTTCTGCTTTTTTACAGGCATTTATTTCTCTGTTCAAATCTGAATGTTTTTTGTCTCCAGGACGAGTAATGAAAATGCTTCCAAATCTGTATTTGAAGAGTTTTGCTATGTCTTCTACATCCTTATCTGCGGCACAGGCAAAGAGAAGATTTACTTTTTTTTCACCGTACAGTTTATTGAGTGTGTCTATTGTGAGTTTTACACTGTTCAGGGTGTGGGCACCATCAAGAATCACGGCAGGAATGTCTGAATAATTTTTAAGATTTTCAATTATTTCAAATCTTCCAGGAAGCTGGGCCTTTGCAATTCCTCGTTCAATAATATTTTCATCAAGGTTTGGAAATATCTTTTTTATTGTGATTGCGGCCTGAGCTGCATTCTGAGCCTGCATTTTTCCTAAAAGAGTCATATCTGCTTCAATAGGTCTGTTGAATATTTCGCTTTCCAGATGAATTTTCATTTTTTTAGTTTTTTCATTGAAGCTATAGAAAGAATGGGAAATTAATTCCTCAACAAAATAACATGGTGCATGACGTGTAATAGCTTTTTCTCGAATCACACGTTTTACAGATTCTGTCTGCTGGGGAGCAACAATTACAGGTGTACAGTTCTTTATGATTCCGGCTTTTTCTGCTGCAATTTTTTCCAGAGTATCTCCAAGAAACTCCGTGTGTTCAAGCTCAATTGGTGTAATACAGCAGATTTTTGGACGTATAATATTTGTTGTATCAAGTCTTCCACCAAGTCCAACTTCAAAAACGGACCAGTCCACCTGAGCTCTTCTAAAACATAAAAATGCATAGAGAGTAACCAGTTCAAACCATGTGAGTGGTCGTTCCGCAGGAAGTGTTTCTGGAATAATAGAATCTATGTTAGGCATTATTTCCTTTACAGTTTCCTCATAGATTTCTTCAGAGAAAAATCCTGTAGGTGTACATATTCTTTCCCTAAAATCTGTAATGTGTGGGGATGTGTAAAGTCCAACTTTGTAACCGGCCTCATCTAAAATACAGCTAATCATTCTTGATACTGAACCTTTTCCTTTTGAACCGGCAACATGAACGCAAGGTGCAAAATCCTGAGGATTATCAAATCTTTTGCAGAGATAATCTATTGTGTCTAGCCAGAAAATTTCTTTTTTAGGATTTCTTTCAAAATTCAGGTAGTCATCTAACCATTCCTGAAAAACATCAATTGCATTCATAAATAATTATTATAAATCTTTTACTCACGGATGTCACGGATTAAACGGATTGATAATTAATTTTTATGTTTTATAATCCGTGTCATTCGTGTAACCTGTGTTTAAAAACTCTATGTTGAAAATAGACTTATTTCTGTGTAAAATAAAGCGATTGAGGTAAAAAGAATGAGTGACGAAATTCAGTACACAGATATTAATAAAAGTTATGAAGCTGCAGTTGAACGTAGTAAAAAAATTGAGGAAGATTTAGTAAAAAATCCTAAGAAATATAGAGTTTTAACAGGGGATCGTCCAACAGGTCGTCTTCATATCGGTCATTATTTTGGTTCTTTGCAGAATCGTGTACGTCTAGCAGAAATGGGCGTTCCAACTATGATTCTTATTGCTGATTATCAGGTTTTAACAGACCATGATGCATTTGATAAAATCAGCCAGAATACTAAACAGCTGGTTATTGATTATCTTGCCGCTGGTATTAATCCAGAAAAACATGACGTAATTATTTATCCACATTCATATGTACCAGAAGCAAATCAGTTGATGATTCCTTTCTTAACATTGGTTTCTAATGCTGAACTTAGCCGTAACCCGACTGTAAAAGAAGAAATTCAGTCTGCTGGTCTTACTAATGTAAATGCAGGTATGTATACATATCCTGTTCATCAGGCTGTAGATATTCTTTTCTGTAAGGGAAATGTGGTTCCTGCCGGTAAAGATCAGCTTCCTCATATTGAAATGGCACGTACAATTGCCAGCCGTTTTAATAAAAAGTTCTGTACAGATATGGATAAGGAACCTGTGTTCCCATTGCCAGAAGTATTACTTTCAAAAACTCCAATGATTCTTGGTCTTGATGGAAGCCAGAAAATGTCAAAGTCTCGTGGAAATGCAATTATGCTTTCTGCTACTGAAGATGAAACTGCAAAATTGATTAAAAAGGCAAAAACTGATCAGGACCGTAATATTACTTATGATCCAGTTAATCGTCCGGAAGTTGCAAATCTTCTTTCTTTGATTTCTCTTTGTACTGGAGAAGCTCCTGAAGCTATAGCTGCAAGAATTGGTGATGGTGGCGGCGGAATGCTTAAATCAACTCTTACAGAAGCAATGAATGAAAAACTACGTCCATTGCGTGCTGAACGTGCTCGTCTTGAAGCTGATCCTGAATATATTCGCAAGGTACTTTTGACTGGTGCTGAAAAGGCTCGTGAAATCGGTATTCAGACACTTAATGAAGTCCGGGAAAGAATGAACATGGTTATATAGTTCTTTTGCGGTGTGTATATAGTTTTATAGACACAGATGATACGGATTTTCACAGATTAATACAGATTTCTTTTAATTCTTATCAGTATTAATCTGTGGTTATCTGTGTAATCTGTGTCTTTTTTTTTATTTATAAGACTTTTCTACAATTTCCAGTAGTTTTTCTTTTGTGTTCAATTCTGGATCTTCTAAAACTGCTTCAAAAAGTTCATTTAGTATGAGTCCCAGTTGTTTTCCTGCCGGTATTCCTTCGGCAATCAAATCCTTACCGTTTACAGCCAAATCTTTTAAAGAGAGAGCATTGTTGTTTTCTTCAATTTTTTTGATTCTGTCTTGAAGTTCAATTAATAAATTGCAGGCTTCTGAATCGTGAAGTCTTGCAGGCTGATTGTATTTCCCATACATATCTGCCAGTCGTAAATCAATTATATCTTCAATGTTTTCTGAACCAACTTTTACAAGGAATCTGCGGATTGCAGCATCGCTCCATGTGGGTTCATAATGGAACATGTGATTTTCAATCAGGTGACAGACCTTTTCTATTTCTGCATTGCTGAATTTAAGTCGTGTCATAATATCTCTGCTGATTTTGCAGGAAATTCGTTCATGATTGTAAAAATGATAAATTTTAAGACCATTTTCATTATGTTCGGTTCTGCTGTCTGGTTTACCAATATCATGAAAAAGGGCAGCTAGTCTAAGTAAAAGTTTATCTTTTGGAGCTCCGTCGCAAGAGTAGATGTTATGGTCAAATACGTCAAAAATATGGAACCCTCTGTCATCGGCCTGTATACAGTTTTTGCACTTCTGCAGTTCTGGAATAAAAAGTTTGAGAACGCCGGTTTTTTCCATCATGTCAATGCCAATACTTGGTTTCTCGGCTTTCATCATTTTGCATAATTCATCACGGAAACGTTCTACAGAAATCGATTTTATTTTGTTCTGAACGTCTTTGTTTGAAATGGCATCAAAAGTGTTTTCTTCAATAAGAAAATTAAGCTGGGCAGAAAAACGAAGGGCTCTTATTGGTCTTAAACCATCTTCCATGAATCTGTCGTAAGGGTTTCGTACTGTGCGAATGATTTTTTTCTTTATATCGCTGCGTCCCTTAAATGGATCTACGATTTTTCCGTCTTTTAAATCTACAGCGATTGCATTGATTGTAAAATCACGGCGGGCCAGGTCTTCTTCGATTGTGGCGGCGTAATTTATTGAATCAGGATGTCTTCCGTCAGAATAGCCTGTTTCAGTTCTGAATGTTGTAACTTCAATTTCAGTATTTTTAAAATGAACCGTAACAGTTCCATGTTCAATCCCTGTTGGAACAACAAAATTAAACATACTCATCACATCCTGCGGTGTGGCATTAGTTGTAACATCCCAGTCAGAAGCTTCTTTATTTAAAAAAATATCTCTGACTGCACCACCAACCAGGTAGGCCTGAAAACCTGATTTTTCAAAAATTTTATAAAAGTCTTTTAGTGTCTGAGGAACGGATATTTTATTTTTTGTAAATACATTAAAAAACATTTAGTTACCTGTAAGTCCTTTAGATAAATATGAAATTACTGTAGAAATTTCAAGAGAAAATAATTCAAAAATAAAAGTAATGATTAAAAAGAATAAATTAATGACAGATTTTACTTTTCTGTTTTCCAGAACAATTTTAAAAATGCTTTCAACTATCAGCAAAATTGAAAGTATGGCGTTGAAAATAGCAATATAAGAAAGTAGTTCAAGTAAAAACTGCTGGGTTTGATCCTGAAAATTCTGATAGTTACCGATTATATAAAGCCCAATCAAAATAATGGAAAAAAGTAACAGTGTTAAACAGATAATTAAAGAAAACTTGTAGGTGAGGCTGTTTGAGATTAATTTTTTTGAGTATTTAAATTTTATTTTATTTAGCATTACTTGAAGATTTTCTATCTGTTGATATACTTGTAATAATAATTTATTTTCAGGTTCGAGTCTATGAAGAAATTTCTAGCAAGTTTGTTTATTCTTACTGTGTTTTCTGCAGTTGTTTTTTATGTAGGCTGGACGCAGTTTAAAGTTAAGCCAGATACTGTTGGAGTTGTTGTTTCAAAAACAGATGGTGTATCTGAAATTCCTGTCGTTAATGGGGAATTTGCGTGGCACTGGCAGTTTCTTCTGCCAACCAATGCGGAACTTAAACTGTTTACAATAAAGCCTTTGAATGTAACAAGGACAATAAAAGGTCAGCTCCCTTCAGGTGAGGTTTATACTTCAATCTATAATTCTTCAGATTCATTTTCCTATTATTTTAATTTTTCCATTTCCCTTACACTTTCTCCTCAGGCTATAGTTGAACTTTTAAGACTTAATAAAATTTCGAATAATGATGACCTGCAGGAATATCTTGTAAAAGCTGCAGATACTCTGGCTCAGCTTTCTGCAGATTATTACCTGAAAAAAGCAGAAGAATCTGGTTCTTTTAGACCTGAATCGGTTCGTCGTGATGATTTGCTGCGGAATGTTCAGCTTTATAAAGATTGTCCGGAAGTTGATATTACAGCATTTTCGCTGGTTGAAAGTAAAATCCCGGATTATTCTCTGTATAAAAAACTTCAGTCTGGTTTTGTATCTTCCCAGTTTACCGGAGAGCAGATTCCTGAAGTAGACTCCGTTAAGAATGATTCAGAGAATACAGATAATGAAGATGATAGAGGATTGCTGTTCTAAAGGGGATTGTATGAAACTTTGGTTTGTAAGCATGGAATGTGCCGGAATTGCAGAGGCTGGTGGCGTAAAGAACGTAACATACTCTCTTTGTAAGGAGTTTTCTGAATTAGGACATGATGTAACTTTATTTATTCCTGTCTTTAAGTGTAATTCATGGTATTTACTGACTGAAGTGCAAGAACTTACTTTTACGGTGAATGTTTCGCTTTGTAATAAAAATGAATCTGTGAAATATACAAAGGCGGTGTGTAAAAAAGGTAACTTTGATGTGGTTTTGATTCAACATCCTTCTTTTAGTGAGAAGGAAGGTGTTTATACTTATACTGAAAATGAACAGAAACTGAATCCCGAATGTAAAAAAGGTGAAGGCCATAAAGATTTGCTTTTTAAGGATATTCTTTTTCAGAAATCTGTGGCTGCATACTTATCTAAAATAAAAACTGATGATTATCCACAGATTATACACTGTCAGGATGCTTCTACCGCAGTTTTACCGGCTTTTGTGAATGAATTGAGAATAAACACTTGTCCAGCTTATGTTGTAACCATTCATAATGCCGGACCTTATTATCATCATGAGTTTAAAAATCTAGAAGAAGCTTTCTGGTATACAGAACTGGATAAAAATCTTCTGGGTAGTGCAATGAACGGAGAGCGGGTGGAACCATTCTTGCTTGCGGTTGAAAGCGGGGCAAAGCTTACAACGGTTTCTGAAGTATATGCTAAGGAGCTTATGGATCCTTGTAATGCTGATATTACGGATGGTCTTTCACCGGTCTTTTATGCAAAGCATGTGGTAATAAAAGGAATTACTAACGGCTTTGATTATGAAAGATATAATCCGGAAGATAAGAACGTTTCCAAACTTCCGTATGAGTTTTCACCGGAAAAAGGTGAGCTTGAAGGAAAATATAAATCCAGAAAAGTTTTTATGAACGAAATATCTGATAATAAAGATTTTTCTGCACCGGGAATAAAAAAATATGGATTTTTAATGGCAGATGAAACTTGCCGGAAGGAAATTTTTATAGCTTATCACGGACGAGTTACAACTCAGAAAGGAATTACCGTTCTTGCAGATGCTATTCCGGAAATTCTTAAAAAAAATCCTTATGTAAGATTTGTTGTGGCAGGTCAGGGGGAGACAAGACTTGAAGAAAATCTTGTTAAACTGACGGAAGATTATCCTGGAAAAATTATTTATATGAACGGATATAATCAGGCTGTGGTAAGACTGGTTACTGCAATGTGTGATTTTATCGTTCTTCCAAGTTTTTTCGAACCTTGTGGTCTTGAAGATTTTATAGCCCAGACTTACGGTACTTTGCCAATTGCTCATAAAACAGGCGGATTAAATAAAATTGCTGATGGAAAAACCGGCTTTCTCTATGAAAAGAATACCTCTGAAATTTTAGCAAATAAAATTCTTCAGGTTGCAGATATAATGAAAGCTAATCCAGATGCAATTTTAAAAATGGTGCAGGATGGGGCTGCTTCAGTTCATACACGCTACTTATGGAAAAATGTAATCAAAAATGATTATTTAAAATTTTTTAAAGAAATTTTGAAAAATTTTAATTTTACTTATTGACACTTTTTTTCATATCATATAATATAACAATCGTTCGACAGAACAACACTTAATTTGCTGCTTTAGCTCAGCTGGTAGAGCACGTGATTTGTAATCTCGGGGTCGTGGGTCCAAATCCTACAAGCAGCTTATAAAAGGGGAGTTCGCATAGCGGCAATTGCAAGGGACTGTAAATCCCTCGACTCGCGTCTCCAGAGGTTCGAGTCCTCTACTCCCCAATTGATACAGAGTTAGATAGAATCTAACTCTTTTTTTATTTTAAAATCTTTTCATATCATTTATTTCTGTTTTGTAACAATCGGGTTGTACAGGTAGACAATTTTTTCTCTATAGTTTAAATTAATCTTTACTAAAGAGGGGAAAAGTGAAAGTTCATTTTTGGGGAGTGAGAGGATCTATTCCAACTCCATTAACACCGCAACAGGTCCAATCAAAAATTATGGCAGCTATTCAGCGTGTATCTCCAGAAGATTTAAAGAATGCTGAAACTCGTGCTAAATTTGTATCATCATTACCATCCTGGATTTTTGGAACCACTGGTGGAAATACTGCTTGTGTAGAACTGCTTCATAAGGATACACATATTATTCTTGATGCAGGAACCGGTTTAAGGGTTTTAGGAAAAAACCGGGAATGTCCGGATAGGTATCATATGTTGTTCTCCCATTTTCAT
The DNA here is from genome assembly GCA_016297805.1 of Treponema sp. Taxonomy (GTDB): domain Bacteria; phylum Spirochaetota; class Spirochaetia; order Treponematales; family Treponemataceae; genus Treponema_D. The sequence continues at coordinate 15,392 of JAEDFX010000002.1, forward strand.
TGGGATCATATTAATGGCTTTCCTTTTTTTGATCATGCTTTTAATCCTGATGTAATTTTTGAAATGTATTCTCATCTTGATAATGCAGAGGAAATTTTCCGTAATCAGATGACAGAGCCTTATAGTCCCCCTTCTGTAGGTAAAACAATTGCTAAAAATATGAATTTTCACAAAGTAGAAGATGATAAGGAATTTTTCATAGATGATATTAAAATTAATTCACATATGATGCGTCATCCTGGTGATTCTCATTCTTTTTCTTTTGAAGTTGATGGAAAAAAACTTGTTTATGCTACAGATGTGGAGCTGAAAACTACTGATTTTACAGGAACTGCAGAAGGTGAAGCAGTTTTTAAAAATGCCGATGTGATTATTATTGATTCTCAGTATACAGTCGAAGAAGTGTATCGAAAGGAGAATTGGGGGCATTCCGCATTCTGTTATGCAATAGATTTTGCACTATATTGGAATATAAAAAAAGTTTATCTGTTTCATCATGAACCTGCTTATGATGATAAAAAACTTAATTCAATTTTACAGGCTGCCAGATGGTATGCTCAGTATATTGATCATTCAGATATAGAAATATATCTGGCTAAAGAAGCTCAAGAGTTTGATTTATGATATTTGATGTTGATAATGAGGATTTTACAGTTCTTGATTATTCATTTTCAAAAAAAGAGTTATTTTTACTTGCGAAATTTTTAAGAATTAAGCAGGAAGAATTACCGGAGGGGTTATCTTCGTTTTATAGAACTCTTGAAGACTCAATTTATAATTCACTTTCTCTTGAAGAAGTGAAAAGGTTTTATTCATGAAAAAGCCCTTGAAATTTTTTCTGATTCTTATTCTTCTGGTTGTCTTTGCTGTTGCCGGATGTTTTGTGTATGTAAAACAGCTTTCTATGCCTGTTGCCAAAGGTGAGTTTCAGAAGGACGTTCGAGTTGAAATTCCTTATGGTTTTTCTGTTTATAATGTTTCAAAACTTTTGAAAGAACAGAATCTTGTTCGTAGTGACAAATTGTTTTATTATTGTGCCAGATATCCTCAGATAAAAAAGATTTTATATCCTTCAGCAGAAAGTTATTCTTTTAATTTAAAAAGTGGAATTTATCATATTCGGGACAATATGGATATTTGTGAAATCCAGCAGTTATTGTCTTCTGGTCAGCAGGAGTATATAAAGCTTTCTGTTCCTGAAGGTTATACAATTACAAAAATTGCCGAAATGCTGGAAGAAAAAGGTATTTGTGAACTTAAGGATTTCGTTCAGGTTTGCAAAAGTCCGGAAATATGTAAGAAATACAATATACCAGGTGATAATTGTGAAGGCTATCTTTTCCCTGATACATATTTTCTTACATCTGGAATGACTGCTTTTGATATTGCCTGTCTGATGATTGATAATTTTTTTGAGAAAATAAAGTCTGTTTCTGGTCTCTCAGAGAAAAATTCAGAAGATTTATATTATATAGTTCGCCTTGCATCTATTGTAGAACGAGAGTATAGGGTTGAAGAAGAAGCTCCTTTAATTGCCAGTGTTTTCAAAAATAGATTGCGTAATAACATTGGACTTTATTCCTGTGCAACAATTGTTTATATTCTGACTGAAATAGAAGGTCGTCCACATCCAGATAGAATCCTTATTTCGGATACAAAAATTGATAATCCTTACAATACATATAAATGGGCTGGACTTCCTCCTGGAGCTATTTCAAATCCGGGGCTTGTTGCCTTGAATGCAGCTACTAATACTCCAAAAACGGATTATTATTTCTTCCAGGTTGCTGATGCTGACGCGGGAAGACATGTGTTTACAAAATCATTTGATGAGCATGTAGATAATCATAATCTTGTAACAAAAAAGGTTTCAAAATAACGTGGCTGGATATATTTCAAACGAAACTATAGATGCAATTCTCAATACAACGGATATTATTTCTACTATCAGTGAATATACAAAACTGGAACATCGAGGTGGAAATGATTGGTGGGGCTGCTGTCCATTTCACGGAGAAAAAACTGCTTCCTTTCATGTTGATGGGGATAAAAAATTTTATCATTGTTTTGGCTGTCATAAGGGTGGAAATGTAGTTAATTTTGTGATGGAGATGGAAAAGCTTTCGTATCCTGATACTTTAACCGCATTGGCAAAAAAAGCTGGTATAGTTATAAAATATAAGGATGGTTATACACCATCTGCAGATACAAGAAAAAATGATGAAATTGAGCAGTTGATAGAACTGTATGAACGTACAGCTTCCATGTTCCATTATTTTTTAATGGAAACTGAACAGGGTAAGAAGGCTTTGGATTATGTAACAAAACGTGGTCTTACTTTGGAAACAATAAAGAAATTCCGTCTTGGTTATGCGCCAGCGGACAGAAAATGGCTTAAACAGTTTTTGACCAAGAAAAATTTTAGTAATGAGTTTCTTGCGAAGTCAGGTTTGTTCAGTAGTAAATATCCAGATTATTCTTTTTTTTCAGACAGACTTATGTTTCCAATTTTTAATCGTAAGGGGCAGGTTGTGGCATTTGGTGGACGGGTTCTTCCGCCAGCGAATGAATCAGAAAGAAAATATTTGAATTCAGGGGATTTGCCTCAATTTAAAAAAAGAGAAACTTTATTTGGATTTAGTTTTGCAAAAGAATCTATACGTCAGAATAAAAAAATTATTTTCTGTGAAGGAAATATGGATGTTATTGCTTATCATCAGTGTGGCCTTGATTACGCAGTTGCAACCCTTGGAACGGCTCTTACGGAAGAACATATAAAAATGATTCAAGGTTTTGTCGCAGCAGGAATTGTTTATCTTTCTTTTGACTCTGATGGAGCTGGACAGAATGCAACCTGGAAGGCGATAAAGCTTTGCCGTTCACATGATTTAACGGTAAAGATAATCAGATTGCAGGGTGGAAAAGATCCTGCAGAAATTATGCTTAAATATGGTGCAGAAAACTTGACGGCACAGGTAAACAGTGCTATATTAGATAGCGACTATCTTTTATTTAGACTAGGTGAAAAGTACCCTGTTGATACTCCAGAGGGCAAGACAAAAGCTGCTTTGGAATATTTTGAGTATATAGATGCACTTCAGTCTGATATTCAAAAGGAGTCATGTCTTGAACAACTATGTCAGACATTTAATTTAAAACCGGAGGCTGTTAAAAGAGATTTTACTAATCGTAATCAGGCCCGAGAACGCACAAATGTCCGGCAGATAAATAATCAAACACAACAAGGAACACAAATTAAACTGGATGCAGAATTACGTGGTTTAATTGCTGTTACCGCCGATTTGGATCAATTTAAGATTCTTTGTTCTCAAGTAACTGAAAATGATTTTCAAAATCCTGTAGCTAAAAGTTTATATAAAATTTTGGAAGAATGCTATAAGTGTCAGCGTTTTACTATTAGAGATGTTTTAAGTCAATGTGATAATGAAAAACTGATTGAGTTAATAACTGAATCAATTTCTTCTGGGCTTTATCAAAGTGAAAAAGTTAGTGTAATAGTCCAAGATACTATTAGTTATGTAAAGAAAAATACACTTTATACTCAGAGAGACAGATTATTGCAAAGAATTAAACAGTTTACTGTAGTAACAGAAGATGATAAAAGACAATTAAATGCACTTCTTACCGAAAAACTTATGCTTGATAAAAAAATTCAAGTTTTAGGACAAAAATAGGTGAATACTGTTATGGACGAAAAAACCAACTCCGCTTTGGCTGCAAATCCTGCTGTTGAAAAACTCATTGAGTTTGCAAAAACAAAAAAAATCATTACATGGGATGATGTTGTCGGATATTTAGGTCAGGATTTTGTTAATTCTGATGAATTGATGGAACCTGTTTTGAAGCTTCTGAAAGATATTGATAGAGAGCCTATCGAAACTGATATAATTGGACAGGAATCTGAAGAAGATTCTGACATGGTAGTCGAAGATGATGAAGATGATTTGATGCTTGATCAGGACGACGATGATGTAGTTCAGGATGATGAAACAGTTTCTGAAATTGAAAAGGCTGAAAAAGCAGCTTCAAAAAGCAGACTTGTTAACAGTGATAAAGATTCTAGCGTTGATGATCCTATCAGACTTTATCTTCGCGAAATCGGAAAAGAAAATCTTCTTACAGCTGAACAGGAAGTTGAACTTTCTAAAACAATGGAAGAAGGGAACAATATTATTAAAGACGTAATTAAGAATTCAGGAATTATGATCCCAGAATTCTTTACAATTGCTCAGAAAGCCTTTACACGTATTGATATTCATGAACCAGGAAAGACTCGTAAAGAAATTAATGAAGAAATGGCAGATAAACGCCGCCTTAAGAGCTTCTATGGTGAACATATTAAGCCAGTATTGCCAGAAATGAAACAGTATATGGCTTTGAAAAAACAGCTTTTTGAAGCAGAACAGTCTAGTTTGATTTTTGAAAATCCACAGCTTGTTGAACTTAGAGCTAAAATCCTTCCAGAACTTCAGAAAGTTGATATTCAGACTGAAGAACTTGATAAGTTTACACAGAAGTATCGTGAAGCAACTATAAAGATTGAGGAATATCATCAGAAGCAGGAAAAGAAGATGAAAGAACTTCGTGTTTCTAATACTGCTGAACTTCGTAATTTGGGCCGCAAAATTTCAATCAAATCCCAGGCTGTTAAGCTGGAAGTTGAATTGAATATGACTGCTGATGAAATTCGTGAAATTTATACTCAGATTCAGAAAATTGACAGAAAACTTCATAGACTTGAGTACGAATTTGAAAACAGTGTTGATGATATTCAGAAAATGGCCAAGGATATTGAGTATGGTCGTCAGATGATGGAAAAGGCAAAAAATCGTTTGATTAATGCTAACCTTCGTCTTGTAGTTTCTATTGCAAAAAAATATACAAACCGAGGTCTTCATTTCTTTGATTTAGTTCAGGAAGGAAACATTGGTTTGATTAAAGCCGTAGAAAAATTTGAATATCGTAAAGGATTTAAATTCTCTACATATGCTACATGGTGGATTCGCCAGGCAATAACTCGTTCAATTTCAGATCAGGCTCGTACAATTCGTGTACCAGTTCATATGATTGAACAGATTAATAAAGTTGTTCGTGAAAGTCGTCAGCTTATGCAGAAACTTGGTCGTGAACCAACTGATGACGAAATTGCACAGCAGTTAGGATGGCCATTGGCTCGTGTAAAACAGGTTAAGAATGTTGCCCGTGAACCAATTTCTCTTGAAACTCCAATTGGAGAGGAAGAAGATTCAATTCTTGGAGACTTCATTGAAGATAAAGAAGTTGAAAATCCAGCTTCACAGACAGCATTTACTTTGCTTCAGGAACAGTTGCGCTCTGTATTGAATACATTACCACCTCGTGAACAGGAAGTATTAAAGATGCGTTTTGGTCTGGAAGATGGTTATTCACTTACTTTGGAAGAAGTTGGTCTTTATTTTGATGTAACACGTGAACGTATTCGTCAGATTGAAGCTAAAGCACTTAGAAGATTAAGACATCCAAGAAGAGCAAACGGCTTGCGTGATTATATCGAGACATAGCTATATATGGAGCTGGCTATAATCGAAGAACCGTTAAAACAACGGCTGATAGACTAAAAATTGTTTTTACTATATATTTTAAAATATTTTAAATGAGGAACCTTACATGGTAACAGCAGAAATTTTTGAAGAATTAAAAGAATTACAGGATATCCTGGTAAAGAAATACGATTTGGAAGCAAAGAAAGAAGATGCTCCAAAGCAGTTGATTAATCAGAAAGATCTTTTAGCTAAGACTGTAAAAGAAGCTAAGGAAGAACAGGATGCATACGATGCAATTCAGGAAAAAGTTTCAAAGTTAAAGGTTGAACTTGATGAAGCTGTAAAGATGCGTGAAGAAGGTGAAAAAGGTGTTGCTAACAGTACTACTCACCGTGAATATGAAGCATTGGAAAAACAGATTACAGAAGCTAAAGATAAAGAAGATGAAGTAAGAAAAGAACTCCAGAAACAGGAAAGAGATCTTGCTGAATTGGATGAAAAGCTCAAGACTTCAGAAGAGTTGATTAAATTCCAGAGAGAAGAACTGGAAAACGGTGAACGTTCAATTGCAAATGAAATTAAATCATATGAAGATAGTTTGAAATCTTTGAAGGAAGAAGAAGATAAGATTACTCCAAAATTGGCTGAGCTTGATAAAGCTATTTTCTTCAAATTCCAGAGAATCATTCAGAGAAATACAGAAGGAATTGTTGCTGTTAGAAACGGTGTTTGTGAAGGTTGTCATATGATTCTTCCTGCTAACTTTGCTAACGTAGTTCGCGAAGGTGAATCTATCAACTTCTGTCCTTATTGTAGTAGAATCTTGTATTATGAAGAAGTAAGTGAAGATCAGGCAGAAGATTATTTTGATATGGCTGCTGCTGGAAGTCTTGCTGGTCTTGATGATGATTTTGAAGATGAAGACGAGTTCGATGAAGATTCAGAAGAACGGGAAGATTCACTTTATGATGAAGATGGAGAAATGACAGATTCAGAAGATGAAGATCTTTCTGATGAAGAAAATGACGACGATTCTGACGAAGAATAGTCAAAAAATCTTTTTCGTGGAATAATTGGTGCAGTTTATCTGCACCATTTTTTTGTGTTAATTATACAGATGAGATATAACCGCTTTTGCATTTTTTGATGATAAAAAATGTGGATGAGGTAAAGTCCGGGCTCCTTCGGAAAAAATGCCGGATAATAACCGGGCACAATTTGGCAGCTGTAATGAAATTACGCAAGTAATTGTTTGCATAGCCCAATGCGTGACAGATAGTGCAACAGAAATATTACCGCCTGGCAACAGGTAAGGGTGAAAAGGCAGTGTAAGAGACTACCGGTTGTCTGGTAACAGACAATGCTTGTAAACCTCATTTGGAGCAAGATTAAGCAGCAGTTATGTGTTTCCGAGCAATACTGCGGGTAAATCGCTGGAATTAAATGGTAACATTTAATGCGGATAGATGGTTATTACTTTTATAGTAGACAGAACCCGGCTTATAGTCTCATCTGTTTTTTTTGTAAGAAATGAAAGAAGAATATAGCATTCAGAATAACAGCTTTGCAAAACGAAGCAATAAAAAACTTCTAAAAACTCTTCGCCTTGTGCTATTGCTTATAGTTTTTGCAGGTCTAATTGTCTTTGGTGCTATTTTTGTCGGAAAATATAAAAAAAATAGTGTATCCATAAAAGAAATTAAAAATGCATGGGCAAGTTATGATTATCAGAAGGTGTACGAATTATCAAAATCATACCTGAATGAAAATCCTTACAATAACACCGCTTTAACTTATTACAGTTATTCTTGTTTTTTCATCGCTCAGGCACAAACTGATACACTGCAGGCTCAGACTTATCTTGATGAGTGTATAAACAATATAAGAATTGCTTTATATGAATCAAGTAAGAGTTTAACACCTCAACTTCAGTATATGCTGGGGCGTGCTTATTTTTATAAAAATACAATCACAACTCATTATTATGCTGATTTGGCAGTAAAATATCTGCTTTTGGCAAAAGAAAATGGATATGAGGCTGATGATATTTCTGAATATTTAGGATTAAGCTATGCATCTCTTGGAATGACCATGGAGAGTATTTCTGCATTTACAGAGGCTTTACTTGTACGAGAATCAGATGCTTTGCTGCTTTCTATAGCTGAACAATATTATAAAGCAAATGAATATACAGCCGCTGAACAGTATTTGTTCAGAATTATAAAAAATAGTGAAAATGATGAAGTTGTATTAAAAAGTCAGATTCTCCTTGGAAATATATACATAGATAAAGAAGATTATGATGCAGCATTGGAAGAATTTAATAATGTTTTGAAAAAAAATGAAAATTCTGCTGACGCACATTATGGAATTGGTGTAATATATGAAAAGCAGGGGAATATGGTAAAGGCACGTTCAGAATGGCGAACTGCTTTAAAGATGCAGGTAAATCATCCTGGAGCCTTGCAGAAAATGTCAAATAACTAGAAATATATATATAAAGTTGGGAGGACTTTGATGGGATTTTTTGATAATTTTTCAACTGATATTGGTATTGATTTAGGAACATGTAATACCTTAATTTATGTTCGTGATAAAGGTATTGTTATTGATGAACCATCAGTTATTGCTGTAGAAAAAGGAACAAAAAGAATTGTTGCTGTAGGTGCAGAAGCTAAACGTATGCTTGATAAAACTCCAGGCAGTATTATGGCAATTCGTCCTTTGGCCGACGGTGTTATTGCTGATATTGATAGCACTGAAAAAATGATTAAATACTTCATATCAAAAATTATCCCACGTCATCAGTTCTTTAAATCTGTAAGAATGAAGATTGGTATTCCATCTTGTGTTACTGATGTTGAACGTCGTGCTGTTATTGAAGCTGCATTGAAAGCTGGTGCAAAGGAAGTTGAAGTAATCGAAGAAAGCCGTGCTGCTGCAATTGGCGCTGATATTCCTATCTTTGAACCTGCTGGTCATATGATTTGTGATATTGGTGGTGGTACTGCAGAAATTTCTGTAATTTCACTTGGTGGTATGGTTGTTACTCATTCAATTCGTATTGGTGGTGATAAGTTTGATGAGGCTATTGTCAAACATGTAAAGAGCGTTCATAACCTTATTATTGGACAGCCTGCTGCAGAAAGACTCAAGATTCAGATTGGTAATGCGGCTCCTGAAAAAACAATCGAAAAAATGGAATTGAAGGGAACTGATGCTATTACAGGTCTTCCACGCCGTCTTGAAATAGACTCTGTTGAAGTTCGTGAAGCATTAAAGGATCCTGTAACAAAAATCGTTGAAGAAATTAAATCTGTACTTAGTGAAACTCCTCCGGAATTGGCTTCTGATATTATTGAACGTGGTATTGTAATGACAGGAGGAGGTTCTATGTTACGCGAACTTCCAAAGCTGATTTCAAAAGAAACTGGTGTACCTGTTATTCTTGTAGAAAAGCCACTGGAATGTGTTGCTATTGGTGCAGGTAAAGCCTTTGGCTTGTTTAAGGATATGTATTCTGAACGTTCTGTTTATGACAGTTTGAACGACTAGTTATATCCTATGGCTAATAACAAATCATCTTTTCGCTTTAGATTTTCAGAATTTCTCTTTATTACATTTATAATCATATCTTCTACATTACTGGCATTCAGTTCAGGGAGTTTTGTCTTAAACTTCAAGAAGGTAGGGTTTTCTATAATATCAACTTTGGATAAAGGTGTTCATTTTGTTGTTGATGGAGTTGCAGATACTTTTAATGCAGTCGGAGAACTTCGTAAGCTGAAAAAAGATTACAATGAACTTGTAATTAAACTTGAAAATTACGAACAGATGCAGCGTTCTAATGCAGATATCACTAAGGAAAATGCTCGTCTTAAAGAACAACTTGATTTTGCAGTTTCTATTGATGAAAAAAATATTCCTGCCCAGATTATTTCCCGAGATTTAGGAAATGCTTTTTCATATTTAACTATTGATAAGGGAAGCGTTAATGGTATAAGGAAGAATATGCCTGTTATAGCTTTTCAGAATGGAAATCAGGGGTTGGTTGGAAAGGTTATTCAAGTAGGAACTTTTACAAGTCAGATTATGCCTGTTTATAACATCAACAATATTGTATCTGCTCGCATCCAGAATACTCGTGATTTAGGTCTTGTAAATGGACTTGGTAGTCAGGATCAGCCTTTGCAGATGCAGTATATTCGTAAAAGGGTTCTTGATGAACTTCACTTTGGTGATGTGGTTGTTACTTCCGGCGAAAATGATAATTACATGAGAGATATTCCTATAGGTTCAATTTCTAAAATTACTGTTCTGGACTATAACTCATCACTTAATATTGAATTGACGCCAATTATTGATTTTTCAAGATTGGAAACAGTGATTGTAGTAAACCAGAAAGAATTGAATGATAGAAAGCAGTCGGAGGTGGATTAATGTTAAGGTCACTTTTAGTTAGTACATTGATGCTGCTTTGTGCAACAATCATAGAATCCTCAATTCTCTCAAATATAAGTTTTCTTCTTGTTGTTCCTGATTTAGTTTTAATCTGTACTATTTATTTTTCACTTCTGAATGGAAAATTGATGGGGGAAACAACGGGGTTTATTTCAGGACTCTTTCTTGATTTTATTACAGGAATTCCTTTGGGATTCAACTGCTTGTACAGGACTATTATAGCTTATATATGTGGTCTGTTTTCTAATACTGTTATTATAAGCGGTATTATAGTACCTGTTTTAAGTGTTGGCCTTGCTACTATCGTAAAAACTGTTCTTATAAACCTTATAGCATTGTTTTTCCCAAATACTAATGTTTATGTAACAGGTATTATTTCCTATGAGTTCTTGTTTGAATTTATAGAGAATATAGTTCTTGCTCCTTTTATTTTCCGATTATTGGGTGCTTTTAATAGATATTTATCAATAAAAACTACTAAGGATCGAGTTGATAATGTTTAAGCAGGCACAGGACAGGCTAAGTAAAGTTGCAAAAGTAAATATTCTTCTCATTATATTGATAATTTTTTTTGCAGTTTATATATATAAGCTTTTTTCAATGCAGATTGTACAGGGAGATCATTACCGTTCACAGTCCCAGAGAATTTCAAGTCAGGTAACCGTTATTTCTGCTCAGCGCGGAGAGATTTTTGACAGAAATGCCAATCTTCCTATGGTAATTAATACAGATTCTTTTGCGGTTGAAGTTACTCCTGGTGAAATTCCTGCAAATCGTTATGATACTGTTATCCTAAAATTGGCTCAGTATCTTGGGATTCCAAAATCTGATATTGATAGAAAGATACCAAAAAATATCCGTCGTTCGTACTCATCTATACAGATAAAATCAAATGTTCCATTTACAGTTATTTCTAATATTGCTGAGAATAAAACAGATTTACCAGGTGTTTCCTGGGTTTCTAAACCTATGAGAAACTACCTTCATACAGGTTCACTTTCTCATATTATTGGTTATGTTGGTGATATCAATCGTGATGAAATGACCGTTCTTTATAATCAGGGATACAATAAAAATAGTATTGTCGGTAAAACTGGTATTGAAAAACAATATGATTCCCTGCTTCAAGGTACACCTGGACGGGAAATGTCTACTGTAGATGTTCATGGTCGTATTATTTCTGATACACCTATTGTTGAAGAACCAAAAATGGGCAAGAATCTGGTCTTAACTATAGATTCAGATATCCAGAAACTTGTTGAAAATGCTTTGGGAGAACGAGTAGGTGCTTCTGTTGTATTAAAACCTTCTACTGGTGAAGTTCTGGCTATGGTATCTTATCCATATTACGATTCCAATATTTTTAGTTCAGATGATTCTTCAAGAGAATATTCAAAGCTCTTAAATGATACATCAAAGCCTTTACTTAATCGTGCTGTTCAGGTTTCTTATCCTCCAGCCTCAACTTTTAAAGTAATTATGTCTGCGGCTATGCTTCAGGAAAATGCGTTCCCTGGTTCTAAAAAAATAGAATGTAAGGGAAAGATGTCCTATGGTGGTCGTGTATTCCATTGTCACGTTCATGAACCAGGTCATGGTTGGCTTGATTTGAAGAATGCTATGGCTCAGTCATGTGATGTTTATTATTGGACTGTTGGACGAGATTATCTTGGAATTGAAAAGATTTCTTCGTATGCAAGAGAATTTGGTTTTGGAAAAAGTGCACAGATAGATCTTCCTAGTCAGGTTTCTGGTCTTGTTCCTACTGCAGAGTGGAAGGAAAAGAAGTACCATGAGAAATGGCTTGGTGGTGATACTATGTCTTGTTCAATTGGTCAGGGGTATATGGAAGCTACTCCTTTGCAACTTGCGGATATGGTTGCAATGGTTTCCAATGAAGGCGTTATCTATAAGCCTCATTTACTGAAGGAAGTACGAGATCCTGTTACAAATGAAGTTATTCAGGAAGTAACTCCGTCAATCCTTACAGAATCTACAATTGATAAAGAAGTCTGGAAAGAAGTTCAGGAAGCAATGCGCCATACTGTTACTGATGGTACAATTGAATGGGTTTTTCAGAGACAGAAAATTCAGGTTGCAGCTAAAACTGGTACTGCCGAAGTTGATCAGTATAAAAACTCTGCAGATAATAAACACTGGCATTCATGGCTTGTTGCTTATGCTCCTTATGATGCTCCACCTGAAGATAGAATTTGTGTTGCTACTATTGTTGAGGCTGTTAATAACTGGGAATGGTGGGCCCCATATTGTACTAATATCATCATTCAGGGATATTTTGAAAATCAAAATTATGAAGAAGCTGTAAACGCTTTGAAATATCAGTCTGTTATTGAAGAATTACGCAGAAATGCAAATACAAGACGAGAATAGGAGCGGATATGAAGAATAAGTTTTATTTAATGTTTGATTATCTTTTGATATTGGTTGTTCTCATTCTTGTTTCTATTGGTGTTATGTTCATTTATTCTTCAAGCATTAACTCTGAAGGTATTTCTGTAACAAATGAATATATAAAACAGATAATCTGGGGTTCTATAGGTTTTGTTATTATGATTTTAATGACGCTGTATGACTATAGAAAACTTCAGTCAAAAGCTATTTATTTATATTTATTTTTAATTGTTCTTTTGATTTATACAAGACTGTTTGGACGTTACGTAAATGGTGCAAAAAGCTGGATCGGTATTGGTGAATTTGGTATTCAGCCTTCGGAATTTGGGAAAGTTTTTTTTATTTTGTTTTTAGCTGCGGTTTTAGATAATACACAGAATATACATCCATTAAGAAGATTTATTTATGCAATTGGAGTTCTGCTTATTCCTATGGGGTTGATTCTTCTTCAGCCTGATTTGGGTACTTCAAGTGTTTATGTTCCTATTTTTCTTGTAATGTGTTTTATTGCCGGTATACCTTTAATGTATCTGCTTTATGTTCTTTCTTTTGGTATTCTTACAATCTTCTTTGCGATTTTGCCTGTTTGGAATAATGAAATTGCTGATAAGTCTTTTGCTATTATTTCTATTCTTACAACTATGAAGCTTAGACTCATTCTTATATCGGCCATATTTATTATTACTTTGTTAGGGTATGTAATCAGGCGTTATCTTCATGGTCCAAAATATATCTTCTGGATTACTTATGTTGCATCTATTATAACACTTGCTCTTATTTTTTCATTTTTACTTGGAAAATTCTTAAAGGATTACCAGATTAAACGTCTGATCATTTTTATGAATCCAAATAAAGATCCTTTAGGCGCAGGGTGGAATATTATTCAGTCAAAGGTTGCCATAGGTGCTGGCGGTCTGATGGGGCAGGGATATCTTCAAGGTACACAGAGTCATTATCGATTCCTGCCACAGCAGAGTACAGACTTTATTTTCAGTATCTTGTCTGAAGAATTTGGATTTATAGGTTGTTGTTTGATTTATTTCCTTTATTTTATAATACTTCTAAAAATTTTGTACATTATAAGGAAATGTGTTAATAAGTTTGGAACTTATATTTGTGCAGGAATATTCGGTATGTTCACATTCCATTTCTTTATTAACGTTGGAATGGTTATGGGAATGATGCCTATTACTGGTATTCCTTTACAGTTTTTATCATATGGTGGTTCTTCATTGTTAACTGCTATGACTTGTATTGGTTTAGTAATGAATGTTAATTGTAGAAAGTATGATTTAAAATAACAAAAAATTAATTTTTTATTTGATGTAATTAACCTTGATAAAAGCCTTATAGATTTTATAGGTACTCCTGTAGGCGAGGAATTATTGCGCCATACTATTGGAAAGATACTGTTTCATACATCCAGAGAGAATCTGAATCCTTTACTTTAAAAATATGAGCAATTAAGCGCATATCTGTGATTTTATTATTATATTTTCTTTTGTATTCAATAATTCTTGTTTCTGGCATACCTGAATAACTTTCCATAATTTTCTTTCTGTCCAGAAAATTCAGATATGCCTGTTTATATTCCGGTAAAATAAAATTTTCAGCTAGTTTTACTACAGCTTTATCAAATTTTTCATCAAAAATTTCAGTTTCATTCATAAAATCACAGTTTCCGCTTGGTTCATAATAAGTGTTTTCTGTTATATTTATGATAAACGAATAAAGAGGCAATTTTAACATTGAATTCTTAAAAGCTGTAATATGTTCTGATAAAAAATCATAAGATGTATTAAAAACATCTTTATTTGTATCAAGAAGAAGTTCAAATTTATCTTTTTGAAGAGGTTTGGAATAGAAAAATCCCTGGATACTGTCACATCCTATATGTTTTAAAAACGCAACTTGAGTATCTTTTTCAACCCCTTCAGCAGTTACATGCATTCCAAGCTCTTTTGCAAGGAGAATTGTATGTTCCAATAATCGGTCGCCACCAAAATTTCCTATGTAATCAATCAAACTTTTATCGATTTTCAAGGTATCAAAATGCATTGAATTCAAAGAGGCTAGGGAAGAATAACCTGAGCCAAAATCATCCATCTGAAGTTTGAAACCTGCTTTATAGAAGTCGTTAGTTATCTGTTTAATTTCATTGTTAGTAACAGCTGCACTTTCCGTTATTTCTATAGGAAGTAAAGATTTGTCTATACCAATTTCTTCTGAAATTTTCTTATAAGTGTTTACAATATCACTAAAATAAAGACTGATTCGAGATAAATTTATAGAAATTGGCACAATAAGTTTATGTTGATTCTGCCAGTTTCTTTGTTGTGTACATACATTTCTGAATATATATTCATCAAATTTGCGAATAAGTCCTTCTTTTTCAAAAATAGGAATGAATAAACTTGGTGAACAGATTGTACCGTCTGCTTTTTCCCAGCGTACAAGAGCTTCTGCACCAATTAATTTTCCATTTAGAGGATTAAATTTTGGCTGATACCAGATTTTAAATTCTTTTTTTGATAAAGCATCTTCAAAGCTGTCTATGATTTGTTTTTCAATAATAAGCTTATTGTTATCTTCCTCATCAAAAAAATTGTAATTTATATTTTTTAATTCTTTTGCATTGTGTTTTGCAGCAACGGATTCACTGTAGGCTAATTCAATTTTTTTATTTGGTTCCCATTTAGCTATTCCATAATAAGGAATCAGATTTGGAACAGATAATTCACTGGATGCAATGCTCAGAGACAATGTCATATTTTTTAATTTTCTAATGATAACATCCTGGTCAAAGGTAGGAACAAAAATAATAAAATGGTCAGCATTAATATGGCCTGCTAAATCTCCATTTTCAAAATCAAAGATTTCCTGAAGATTTTTCCATATATAACGAATAACTTCATCACCTTTTATAATGCCACAAATCGAATTGATTATTTTAAAAGAGTGAATATCTAGTGAAATGATAGAACCTGGTTTATTAATGGTTTTTAGTTTTGATTTAAATTTAATGTAATTATATCCATGAGTTACAGGATCATAATAAGCATACTGTTCAAGTTCTTTTTTATGTAAATTTTCTTCCTTAGATTTTTGTTCTGTGTGGTCTTTTACAATTGATAAGGCACATATTTCTCCGAATTCATTTGTTGTAAGTAGAAAAATTTGGTTCAGAAAAATTTTTTTTCCGGTTTTACTGGTTATCCAATAATCAACTTGGTATTCTCTTTTTCCTTCATTGAAAAGTCTGATTAAATGTTGTCTGACATCTTTGAAAAATGGATATTTTTCCAAATTAATTGGAGTAACCATATTCTTGGCCCATTTTTCTATGAACAAAGAAAAAGAGCAGGGACTGGTCATTCCAATTAATTCCAAAGTTGAATAAAATTCACCCTTAGAATTTTTATATAGAATTTCAGTTTCAATTATGTCTTTTGAAAGATTTACATCATAGTAGGAAATAGCATTGGAAAGAATGGCATTTCTGTATTGTGATTCATAAAATAGTGCACGTTCTAGTATTTCTCTTTTTGGTATAGGAGTCTTAATTTCTGCCATAGTAAATTCACTCACTATTTAGATTATCAGATTTTAATTAATTTGCAAGTATTAAAATAAAAATTTACAAAAAATAAACATGCTGATATGATGGATTTGACTATTTTTTTCTATTATTGGTCGACTGAATATTTATATAGGAGGATTTTTTTTAATGAAGGAAATTAAAGTAGAAGATTGGAATGAAAATCCATTTAAAGTGATTGGTAAAGACTGGATGCTTATAACAGCCGAAAAAGAAGGTAAAACAAATATGATGACTGCCAGCTGGGGCGGCGTTGGTATTTTATGGGGTAAAAATGTTGCAACAGTTTATATTAGACCTTCACGATATACTAAAGGTTTTGTAGATTCAGGGGATAAGTTTTCTCTCTGTGTATTGGCTGAAGATTATCGTAAGCAGTTGAATTATTGTGGTTCTAAAAGTGGACGTGATGAAGATAAAGTAAAAGCTTGTGGATTTACCGTTGAAAAATCTGATGGTACTGTATGGTTTAAAGAAAGCCGTTTAGTATTTATCTGTAAAAAGCTATATTCTCAGAAAATGGATTCCTCATTGTTAAAAGATGAAAATCTTCGTAATTCCATGTGGAAAGATGACGTTCATGAAATGTACATAGCAGAAATCGAAAAGATTTTGATACAATAACACTTTCTGTAATGTGTATTCTGTCTACCCGAATATCGAAATTTTAAATTTGTAAGCGTCAATTTTTAACCTCCTACGCGTCAGTTTTCCAGGTCCAAATTTACTCTTCTCCTTTGATAAGGTAGGAGGTTTTTATTTTACAATTGAGACAGTTTTTCTCTGATGAATTCAGATTTTTCTTTAAGTCCAATTTTACCTAGTTTAATAAATAGAACGTTTGGTAATTGAGGATTTAATCTGATTGTTCCAGGATTATCTTTAATAAGTTTCATGACTTTATCAATAGAAAGTTTTGATACCTGTGCAAATTCAACTTTAACTTCGCCCTGACGTTCTCGAATGGATTTTATTGCCAGCTTTTTACAGATAATACGGATTTCTGCTAGTGCCAGTAAACTTGAAACTTCATCTGGAATTGGTCCAAAACGGTCCGCCAGTTCACCAAGGACTGCGTCAAATTCAGAATCCTCTGTAATTGCTGCAATTTTTTTGTAAATTTCCATTTTAATCTGAGGGTTTGTAATATATGTGTCTGGAATAAAGCCTGTATATTCCAATTCCATAAGAACTTCAGTTTGTTCCTGATAATCTTTCTGCGCACTGAGTCGGTTCACTGCATCGTTTAAAAGACGTACATACATATCAAAACCAACTGAATATACATCTCCGGACTGGTCGCGTCCTAAAAGATTTCCAGCACCTCGAATTTCCATATCTTTCATAGCAATTTTAAAGCCGCTTCCAAGTTCTGTAAAATCACTGATTACCTGTAAACGTTTCATTGCAACTTCAGAGAGTGCTTTGTTTTCAGGATATAAAAGATATGCATAAGCCTGTCGGTCACTTCGTCCTACACGGCCTCGAAGCTGATATAATTGAGAAACACCGTACATATCTGCGCGATCAATAATGATTGTATTTACGTTTGGAATATCAATACCGTTTTCAATAATAGTTGTAGCTATCAGAACATGAAAACCACCCATTTTAAATCTCTGGAAAATATCTTCCAGCTGTGTACTGGTCATCTGCCCATGAGCAATATCTACAATAACTTCTGGGACTATAGTTTCAATTTTTCTGCGAATTTCATTAAGAGATTCAACTCTGTTATGAAGATAGAATACCTGCCCTCCCCGGTCAATTTCCCGTCTTATGGCCTGGGCAACCCTTTCGTCTGTAAATTCATCTACGGTAGTTTCTACTGGCTGACGGTTTAAAGGAGGTGTTGTCAAAAGACTCATATCACGAATCTTTAAGAGACTCATGTGTAAAGTTCGTGGAATTGGGGTTGCAGACATGGTTAAACAGTCAATGTTATTCTTCATTTCCTTAAGTTTTTCCTTGTCTTTTACACCAAAACGCTGCTCTTCATCAATAATCATAAGGCCAAGGTTTTTGAAAATTACATCTTTCTGGATAATTCGGTGAGTACCGATAAGAATATCTACCTCACCTTCCTTAACTCTGGCTAAAGTCTTCTTTTGGTCTCCTGTACTTACAAATCTTGAAAGACGTTCAATTTTTACAGGGAAATTTTTAAAGCGTTCCTTACAGTTTTCATAATGCTGTTCAGCAAGAATTGTTGTTGGCGCCAGAAAGGCAACCTGTTTACCACCCATTACGGCCTTAAAAGCAGCACGCATGGCAATTTCTGTTTTACCATAACCAACATCACCACATACAAGACGATCCATAGGAACAGGTCTTTCCATATCCTGTTTAATTTCTTCTGTTACTGTAATCTGGTCAGGAGTGTCTTCATATGGGAATGCAGCTTCAAAAGCCGCCTGCCATTCTGTTTCTTTTGGGAAGGCATAACCTACAGAAGCCTGCCTGCGTGAATATAAATCAATGAGCTTTTGAGCCAAATCTTCAACTGCCTGACGGACTTTACTTTTTCGGTTTTCCCAGGCTTTACTTCCGATTCGGTCTAATCGAGGTTTTTCACCTTCATTACCGATATACCGCTGTACAAGATTTACCTGTTCAATTGGTACAAAAGCAAATTCTGAATCAGCATATTCCAGTTTAATATAGTCTCGCTCATTTCCCATGGCTTTTACACGTTCGATTCCATGGAAGAGTCCGATACCCCAGTTTACGTGGACAATATAATCTCCCGGATTTAATTCAACAAAAGTATCAATAGCTTTTGATTTTGCTTTATTTACCGATTTTGGTACGTACTTACGGCGTCCAAAAATTTCGTTTTCCTGAATTACAAGAAGTTTTGCATCTGGAAGAATAAAACCGGCAGAGATTGGTTTTGGAATAAGTATTACAGGATTTTTTTCTGCTTCAACATAATCTTTAAAAATTTCACGAATGCGAAGTTGTTGATTTTCATTATCTGTGTAAATAAAAACCTGCCAGTTGTCCTCCTGAAGACGAGACAATTCTTCCTTCATAAAATTGATATTTCCAAAGAAGCTTCTTGGTGGTTCAGAAGAAATTGTCAGATGAGATGGCGCACCCTGTTCATCTTCCTTAAGAAGAGTTCTGAAGAGAATTTTTCTCTTGCTTTCCTGTACAAGTTTTTCGTAGTTCAATAGAACCATATCTGGTGGAAAAATTGGTAATTCTTCCCTTGTGGTACGGTAAAGTTTTGTAAATTCTCTGTTGATTACCAGCTGTGCATTTTCCTGTTTATCGTAATTGAAAAATAAAATGAATGCATTGGAATCAATATAGTCAAGGATTGTATAGATTCTGTCTCCTAGCAACTGGTATAAAAATTCTTCACCTTCCCCTTCTTTTGAAACAGAAAGCTCTGTAAGAAGATTGTCCTTGAATGCCAGTGCTTGTTCACTGAATGGAAGATGTACTGGAGCTTCCAGATTTGTTACATCATCAACATTTGTAATTGCAGTTCGCTGATATTCATCAAGTTTTTCAGAAGCTTTTGCAACTAGTTCATCAGTCCATATAACTTCTTTCATAGGATAAATAAGAATATCATCTTTGTTTCCGATAGTTGTCTGTGTATCAGTTTCAAATTCCTTGATAGAGTCAATTTCATCAAAGTCAAAAATAATTCGGGAAGCATGGGTATCGCAAGGTAAAAAAATGTCCAGTACTTCACCCCGAAGGCTGAATTCACCACGAACATTTACTTTAGGAACTCTTGTATATCCTAAAGTATTAAGCTTTTGGGCTATTCTGGTAGTATCAAGCTGGTCTCCTTTTTTTAGTTTGAATGAATAGGATCTAAGGGTATCTGGAGCCGGTAAAGGAGAAATAAAAGCTCTTTGTGTAAAAATAAAAATTCTAGAATGTTCCTTAAAGGAAAAATCAGAAGATTTAGTAAGAATTTTAGAAAGAACCCCTGCTCTTTTTCCAAATGTAATTGAACCTTTGGCTGCAGGTCTGTATGGTACAGTACCCCAGTTAGGAAAAACAAAAACTTCAGTTTCTGGTGATATTGTAGCTAAATCATTGGCAATATCCTGAGCATCCGTATCGGTTGGAACTACAATATAAAAATCTGATGAGTAGGAACTATATTCTGGTGAAGATTTGCTTGAAGATGAATACTGAGCTGCCTGTAAAATCTGATAATGGGTCTGATGACATAATTCAGTTGTAAAAAAAGAAAATAAACTTCCTTGAATTCCTGAAAAATGGATTGGAAATTCAGTCTGTGAATTAAAAATAGAAGCTGTAGAATCTTTAATTTCAGGCCATTTGTGCAATATTTCACTTATAGATGTTAATGATTTCATTTTTATCTACCGATATTTTAATAGTAAAAGAAAAAATTCTTTAGGAGAATACGTTGAAAATTCGTAAACTTTTATTAATTATATCAGTTCTTTTTGTTTTTGCACAGTTACAGTTGTTTGCCGCAGATAATAAAGAACAGAACTTTGAGAATGCATCTGTTTCTATTAAATATTTCAATAAGAGTCTTTATTATCCTGGAAATACTGATGAAAATCCTGTTTCTGTTCATATTACGATTAAAAATAATGGAACCGAAACCTTAAGATTTAAGCTGGCAGATGATCGTGCCTTTAGTTTGGATTTCAATGCTTATACAGTAAAAAATAACAGACTGGAAGAAACAGAAACTCTTATCGAAAAACGAACTACAAATCAGACAGTGTACTTCCGTGAAATTGCTCTTGAATATGGTGAAGAATACTCTTTTGTTGAAAATGTAAAAGAATTCTTAAAAATAGAAGATTCTTCTGTTTATTACCTTGAATTGTTTTTCTATCCAGAATTGTATAAATCTAAATATTTAGCATTAAAATCTAATAGACTTACATTGGAAATAAAGCCATCTCCAGCGTCAGCTTCTTCTACCTATATTCCTGTTAAAGCTGAATCAATGGAAATATTAAAACCAATGGATTTGTCTCCAGATAAGGTTGTAGAACAGACTATTATTGCACGTCAAAAGTCTCTTTGGGATCAGTATTTCTTATATATGGATGTAGAAGCTATGCTTCAGCGTAATTCATCATTAAAGAAGAAATATACTAGTGTTTCTGCAGAAGAACGCAGCCGTATGCTCCAGTCATTTAAGGCTGATTTAATGGCTGCTAGAATTGAAAATGATATTATTGCAATTCCAGAAAGTTTCCAGATTGAAAAAACTACCTATACTCCTACAGAAGGTAATGTTTCTGTAATTGAATGGTTTAAATATCCAAATTTTAGTGAAAAGAAACGTTATACATATAAAGTTCGCCAGCGTGAAGGTATATGGCAGATTTACGATTATAATGTTGTTAATTTAGGAACCGAATAAATAAATGAAAGCACTGATTATTTCTGATAAACAGGAAATTATAGATACTCTTTCTGAATATCTTTCTGAACAGAATTACGACATTATTGTATATAGATGGCTTCTTAAAGCCTTAGACAATATTGAAGAAATTCATCCAGATATGATTTTTCTTAGTGCCAATGAATATCCTCGTCACTGGAAAACACTTGCTTCATTTCTTCAGAGTGGAATTGGTGGTAATGAAATAAAACTATATCTTTATGATCCTGAACCATTAAATGATGATGATGTTAAAAAGGCTGAACAGCTAGGAATTTCTGCTTTTATTGATTCTCTGTCTAATGATGAATTGAAAAAGATTTTACCTAACAAAAATATAAATGTTGTAAAACCCAAAAAATATGAAATAATTCTCACCCATCCTGAGAGTGGTAGATTTATATTTGGTACTGCATGTCTTTCTGAGCCTGATATTTATGAATGTAGAATCAATATTTCAGATAAAGATCTGCAGATAAATCAGTATATTCGTTATGTTTCGGTTTGTAATAATGAGGAATTATTGTCTTTTGAGGCAAATGTAATCGATAAAGACGAGAAAGATAATAAAATAGTTTTAAAAGTTAAAGATTATTATGAAGAAGAAATCTAAAGAAGCTAAATTCTTTTGTGAAAGCTGTGGTTCTGAAGTGCCTCGCAATTCAAAAGTTTGCCCTACTTGCGGTAAATTTTTTGCCTCGGTACGTTGTCCTCAATGTGGTGCAACTGGAACAAATGATGATTTTAGAGACGGTTGTCCAAGATGCGGCTATGCTATAAATCCAGATAACGTAAATAGAGGCCATTCCGGGGCAATAAATTTTTCTGGTAGTGGTAATAATAAAAAGAATAAGAAATCTAAACAGGAAATAGACTGGTCAATATTTCATAGTAAGAAAAGTTCTGCAGGTTATGCAGAATCCGGCTTACCAATCTGGGTGTATGTTTCTTCGGTTTTTGTTTTGATTATATTAGTGATTGGGTTATATAGTTGTCTTTAATTTGACTAAAAGACTATTTTTTAGTATGATACTACTGTGTTTTAAGCCCGGATGGCGGAATTGGTAGACGCGCCTGGTTCAGGTCCAGGTGAAAGTAATTTCATAGGAGTTCAAGTCTCCTTTCGGGTATTCAAATTCAATTTTAGTTGCAGAAAAACGTAATGGTTCTTCTGCATTTTTTTTGTCAGGATTATATAATTTGTCGCCAATAATTGGTAAGCCTGCCCAAGCTAGATGACATCTTACCTGGTGTCTGAAGCCTTCTTTTATTTTACAGCAAACCAGGCATTCATTTTCAGAATTACTTAATATATTTACTTCTGTAGTATAATTTTTTTCTTTTCCAATTTTTGATAATGCTTTTTTTCCTGAGTCTTTTGTTACAGGTCTTACTTCTTTATTGCCTGGCCCATAAGCTCTGAACATAGAATTTAAGCAAAAATGAGATGAATCATTTAATGGAGCTTTAGGAAAGCCATGGAAAAAGTTTGAAATGTCTTCATTTAATTTGCTGCATTTGGCCGTGTAGTATTTTATGAATCTACCTTCTTTCTGTTCATTTTGAAGAAAATCGTATGTTTCCTGATTAAGAGCAATTACTATAAGTCCGTCAGTTGGAGTATCAAGTCTATGAAGAAGTCCATATTCTATATCTTTTTTACCAGTAACTTGTTTTATCTGTGGATATAGTT
Source organism: Treponema sp. (assembly GCA_016297805.1). Classification (GTDB taxonomy): domain Bacteria; phylum Spirochaetota; class Spirochaetia; order Treponematales; family Treponemataceae; genus Treponema_D. The sequence goes on from JAEDFX010000002.1 coordinate 38,503, forward strand.
CAATTGCCTGGCTTAGGGCATTATTTTTATCATCTTCTGATAATGGTGCTGTAGGCAAATTTTTAGGTTTATAGATAACGAGAAATGGTTTTAAATCTGTTGGTTCATAAATAATTCGGATTTTATCCATGGAGAAGTCCTATAATATTGTTTTTGAAAACTTCTTTTTTAGTTTCTTTTCAACATCTAAAAAACGTTCTGGTGTTTTTGTTCTGAATGTTGTGTAATCCTGTGATGCTGGAAGCTTTATTTTCAATTGTACTGAATGAAGCATTAAAGTTGCATTTGGAAATTGAGCATCTGGTTTATTATATACTGGATCACCAAGAATCGGGCACCCTAAATATTTCATATGAACTCTAATCTGGTGAGTGCGTCCTGTTTTTATTCTGACCCGTATTAAGGAATAATTTCCGTAACATGCAATACAATGGTATAAAGTTCTTGCGTATTTACCATCATCTGTATCAGTAACGGCTTTGAATCTATGCCTGTTTTTTGGATCTCTGATAATCTGAGTTTTTATATCTCCGTTTCTTGCAGGAGGTCTTCCTGTACAGATTAATATATATTCTTTTTGAAGAGACTTATCTTTGAATTGTTTTTGAAGAAACTCTTCTGAATCACGGTTTTTTGCAGTAATAATAATTCCAGATGTTTCTTTATCTAGTCGATGAACAATGCCCGGACGTCTTTTTTCTAGAATTTCTGCATCATTTCCTTCCTTCAGTTGTTCAATGGACTGACGTCCCCAATGATAAAGAAGCGCGTTTACAAGAGTTCCGTTCCAGTTGCCACAGGCTGGATGAGTTACCATCCCCTGCTCTTTATTTACAACTGTTACATTCTCATCTTCATATATAATTTCAAGAGGAATGTTTTCTGGATCAATATTGTCTGGAATATTATCTTCCCATTGAATATCTATTTGGTCCCCTGCTTTTACTTTTTGAGAGATTTTTACTTTTTTGCCATTTACTAAAAGTTCAGTTACACCACTTTTTAATTTAGAACGGTTCATACCGTTAGGAAGTGAGGCAATATATTTATCTAAACGTTCCTGTTTTTCATAATCTTGAGGAACTTTAGCACTGAAAAAAGGCATTATTCTTCTACCTCTTCTACTTCATCATTATTAATTTGTATAACTTCTTCATTTTCGGAAATAGATTCAGGCTCTGGTAATAATGTTGCGTCTGGATCTTCTGAAAGCGGATAAATGGAAATATCATCGTAAGTAAGTAATTTCTCTCTTTTTTTTGCCTTTGATCGTTTTATCAGCTGAATTGCATAGTCTGTAAGACCAATTCCTAAACAGACTCCAAGAGAAGTAAGAATGATTTTTGTCTGCTCATCTGTTGTGTAGGTTGAAGCTGCAAAAGGATTTGGAGAATATTCAGGATTATATCCGCTTTGAACATATCTGTAGACTGAATAAACCAGAGTTGTATCTAATGTTACAAATGGCATTGCACCCAATGTGATTATTTCAAATCGTCTAAGATCTTTTAGTCCCTGAGGAAATTCCTTTTGTTCATAAGGTAATGGAGTTGTATCTTCGGAAAAAACAGGTTGAATAAATCCTGCGAAAAGAGAAACTATTACAATTGCGAAAAGACGATTTATTCTGTTCATTATTTTGTGTAATCTCTTTCTCCAAAAATAGCAGTTCCTACTCTAACCAAAGTCGATCCTTCTTCTATGGCAATTTCAAAATCTCCTGACATTCCCATAGAAAGAACGGCAAAATTAAGTGCTTTATATTCAGACTTCAGTTTTTCTGATAACTCTCTTAAGGTTGAAAAAGATTTATGAATTAAAGCTTTTTCTTCTGTAAATGGAGCCATTGTCATAAGACCGCAGGGAATTATATGAGTAAATTTGCCTGTTCCAAATAAGTCTATTGCACTTTTTAGTTCATCTGTTGTTTTGAATCCAGATTTTGATTCTTCACCTGTATGAACTTCAAAAAGAATTTTTATTTTTTTTTCAATTTTAGCACATTGTTTTTCAATTTCTTCAAGAAGTTCGATTCTGTCTACTGATTGAATGCAGTCTGCAACTTTTACAGCATTTCGTACTTTGTTTGACTGGAGCTGTCCAATCATATGGAGTTTTGCCTGTGGATATGTTTCGAAAACTTCAGGAAATTTTTGTGATGCCTCTTGAACTCTGTTTTCTCCAAAAAGAAATTGTCCAGCCTGAATAGCTTCTAATACTGAACTCTGAGGATGAAATTTACTTACAGCCATAAGATTTACAGAACCTGTTTTTCGGCCAGACTTAATTTCTGCTTCGTTTATTCTATTTTGTATTTTTTCAAGATTATCTTTTATACTCATATAGTTACTCGGTTATTTACCAGTTTTTTCGAAAATAATATCAGATAATTTTAGCAATTCTGGAATTGAAAGAACTTCTGCTCTTTTCATAATATCTATACCCGCCTCATTAAGGCATTCAACTGCTAAATCATTGTTCTTTAAAAATCCTGAAAGATTATTTCGTACAGTTTTTCTTCTGGAGCTGAACAAGGCTCTTTGCATTTTTACAAAAGTTGCGGGACTTTTACAGCCTGGAAAATCTTCCTTTTTAGTCATTACAACTGCACGGGAATCAACATTTGGCTTTGGCCAAAAATTTGCACCTGATAAATCCATTAATGGTTTTACATCATATGCCCACTGACAAAGAACCGAAAAAGATGAATAATCATCTGTATCAGGCTTTGCTGCCATTCTTAGAGCAACTTCTTTTTGAACTGTAAAAACACATTTATCAAAGCGTATATTATTTTCAATAGTATCTGCAATTATAGTTGCAGCAATATTATAGGGAAGATTACCAAATAGTCTGGATGGTTGGCCTGCAGATTCTAGTTGTTTCTTCCATGTTTTAAGAACATCACCTTCAACAATACGGAATTTATTCTTTTTATTATAATCATTGAAAAACTGTGAGATTAATGAAGCAAAGCCACGGTCAATTTCAAAAACAGTTAAGTCTGCACCTCTTTCAAGAATTTCACTTGTCATGGCTCCAAGACCTGGCCCAATTTCCCACACTGTTGAGGAATCATCAATTTCCAAAGAATCAATTAACTTTGTTCTGGCATCTGCGTTAATAAGAAAATTCTGTCCGAATTTTTTCTGCATGGAAAAACCATTAGCGTCAAGAATCTGTTTTAAAGCAGCTGAAGAATTATAATCAGGATGGTTCAATTTTTACTCCACTTAAATCGTAATCTTTGGGAATTTTGAAAAAATATTCACACAAAATTTAATAACAGTATACTGTAAATTAATAAAAATTCCACTAGGAGTCTGTAGAACTGGAAAAATAAGACATAAAACAATAAGTAATAGCCCGGAATAGATAAAAATTGTTATTAAAGGAGATATAATAGAAGTTGCAACTATACCTATAGGTGCAAATCCTTTGAAAAATTTTAAAGCAATTGGTATGGTAAATATCTGGGCTCCTGTAGAACTTCCTAATGAAGCGGAAAAATAAGCAGGTAATGTTTTGGAATATAAATTATAAAAAAATTTATTAGTTAGTAAAATTCCTGCTAATGCTCCATAAGAAAGCATAAATCCAGGATTTTGAATATCATCCGGTGATATGATAGATTGCAGTAAAAAAGAAAAGCTGAGTATTAGAATCATATCGGGTTCTTTTGTGCCTGCTGATAATGCAAATAAAGTAAGACAGGAACAGATAAAAGCTCTTAATAAGGATGGTGACAATCCTGCAAACCATACAAATATAACTAAAGCAAAAATTCGTATTATAAAAGTAATCCTTTTTCGTCCGATTTTATTTCCAAAAAAAATTGCAATTGAAGAAAACATTGAAAGATGCATGCCGGATAAGGCAAGAATATGTGAAAGTCCTGAATTTCTAAAACTTTCAGCTACTGCAGGATCTGTATATTCTTTTGCCCCGCTTAATAAGGCCAGCAGTAACCCACCGGCTGTTCCCCAGGCATACATCAGTCTTTTGAATTGTAATCTGCATAAAGCCCGGAAAAAATCAATTTTTCCATAGATAGAGTTTATCCAGTAGTTTTCAGTGCATTTTAAAACATAAAATCCATTTTGACTGAATTTTCCTTGGAAGTGATAAAAACCTCCTGATTCATAAAAATAGCTTCCCTTTGATATGCTTCCAGAATATAGGCGACCAGGAAAAAAAGCCTCAGTCATTTCTGTAGGAATATAAATTTTTATATTCCCAGTTGCACTTGATTTTTGCAGCTGTTTATTTGAAACTTCTGAAACCTGAAAAAGAGCAGAATAATATTTGCCGGAGTTAATTTTTACTGGAGAATTCAATATTTGTCCGGAAATTTCTGTAATTTCAGATGTTTTTAAAAGAGATGTCAGAGGTTTTCTTTGTGGAATAGTGACAATTCCACAATAAAAAATAAAACAACAGATTACAGCTGCAAGAAAAAAAGGTTTCTGAAAATATTTTATTACCATCTAAGTCCTGACAGTGCTTCTCGGGCCGCTGTCAGAACTGATTCATCGTAATTAAGATAAGTTACAGCAAGTAATGAATCAAATGCTGATTTATCGCCGATAGCACCTAAAGTATTAATTACAGAAAGAACAAGATTTACAGAAATCTGGTTTCCTTTTTCTTTCTGAGAATTCAGTTCTTCAAGGTAAATTGTTAATGCAGATACTGAATCTATAGGTGCTACGCTGCTCAATGATGAGATTGTAGTAATAAATTGTTCTTCAGAAATAATGTTGTTTACAAACATAACTTTTGCAAGACGGAAATAAGAAATAGCAATATTAGATGCTCTAGTCCACTTGTTTTCAGTTAGAATTTTAAGGGCATTTATCTGAATTTCAATATCTTCTGTAGATACCTGTGAAGTACTGTCCATTAATAATATAGACTTAGTTAACACTTTTTCGGAAATCTCACAGCGATTATTTTTTGAAATTGTTGAATTTTTTTCAGCAAGATTGAAAATACTTTTCAGTTGATTCATATTTGCAGTCTGAATTAAACCTAATGTTTCATCCATAAAACGAGGAATCAACAAAGAAATAGTTTTTTCAAGCTGTTTATGATAAGCACTATACTTTTGATTATTTAAAAAATTATAAAGAATGATAAACGTTTCGGAATTTCCTATGGATTCAAATGCAGTCAGAGCCGATTTGAATACACTTGAGTCAATGTCCTGAGCAGTATTTGTCATAAGATAATTGTTCAGAACAGCAACGAAATCTTTTAAAGAAAGAGATTCCTTTAATGTAACAATCTTTGTAAGTAATGCAATCTGAACTGTATTGCTGGATTTGAATTCGTTAAAAATCTGAATAAACTGTTTTTCAAATTCTTTTTTATCCAGTTCGGAAGATTTTGTTATGTTTTCAGGGGAAATTGATAGTATCGCTGCAACAGCAAGCCCATCAAGGTCTCGATCGTTACCTAAAATGGCCTTATTTTCCAGAGTGAATTCAATGGCTTTGCTTGAAAGCCATATTGCGTCATCGCCGGATGCTTCTCTTACTGCTAGTGTTTTATCAGAAATATTTCCTTTTAAAAATTTAGAAATATGTTCACTGTTCTTTGGAGATTTTTCTTGTGAAAAGGCAGGAATAAATGAAAATAAAAATAGTGTTAGAATTAATCCTTTTTTTAACATAATGCCTCGCTGAAATTAAAATGTAATATTGTTTTCCTCATCAATGTCAACATTTGTATCAATAATAGCCTCTGGAGATTCCGGAGTATTTTCTTCGTTTTGGGGGTTGGATATACTTTCAGTTTCTTTAACTGATTCTTCTTGAAATGAATCATCCTGTTTAAAATCATCTTCTGTCTGTGAAATAGCTTCAAGAACTTCCTTTTCATTTTCAGGAAGCATGTTGTAAACAAAACTTAGAACCTCATTACGCATAATAGGATCAATATTAGTACATTCAAAATGTAGTAAAGATTGATTTTTAGCTTCATTAAAATCAACAGTTCTAATGACTCCTGCCATTAAAATCAGTTTGTTCTGAATAGAATACTGGAGTTTTATTTTTACGTTCTCAGCACCCTTTCCACCAATTCTTATTAAGGCTCCAGATTCAGATACATCTTCAATTAAACAACGGTATCCGTTTTTAGTTTCAATTGTAGTCATATCTTCAGAGTTTTTTTTCATTATATACAAAGTACCATAAATTTCACATTTTGCACGAACAGATTTTCTTTTCTGAGTTCGAACCAGATTTACAGAATGTTTAAGATAGATGGCAGATTTACCAAGGAAAAGACCATGCTGAAGAACGGTGGTATCAAAAACATAACGGGCATCACCCTTTCTCCATAAGTAAACGCTGATAACTTTACCAACCCATTCATCACCGGAAATTGGAATAATTCCTTTTTGTTTTGGTATACTAATTACAAGCTGGCTTCCATTGTTTACTATTTCAGAAACAAAAACGCCTTTGCCAGGAAGAATGATGCGTAATGTCTGACCTTTATCCAAAGATTTTGTGGAGGTTAATCCTTTTTTATCATCTGAATCATTTTGAATTTTAGTTCTGTAATCAAAAAGCTTGGACATGAGCTTCTGAATTTTTGCTGACTGATCTGTACCTTCTGACTGTGCCTGATTGGAAATTTGAGTCATACATTTTGTAAGAGCTGGCATTGAGTAAAACAGAGAATTTGGCTGGTCTAATTCGCAAATCTGGGCAACTTCCCAAAGCATGTTTACATCGGAAAAAGAGAAACCAGAATCAAGGCCTGTAACTGTAAATTGAATTCTAGGCTTGAATACTGTGTACAAAGCTGCCAGTGCAATTAGAATTGATAATGTTATGATTATGCCGAGTAATGTGTACAAAATTCCCTCTTTTAAACTATAATATAATATCATATCATTTATGAAAAGACATTCTTTAATTGTAGATATTATTATTTTTTTTATAGTTTCTCTTTGTTTTGTTATTCCTCCCTTTTTTATTTCTGCTGGAAATGTTAATCAGAATATTTTTGCCCAGTGGAGTTTTCCTTTTAAGCAGATGGTTTATGCTCTTTCTGCTGTTGTGTTGCTTTGTTTTTATGGTGAAAATAGAAAATATTGGTTAAAACTTTTTCCCACTCTAATTAGTTTTTGTGCGTTGTGTAGTGTTTCTCTTTTTATAAAATATTTTTCTATCCTTTTGCCTTTGAGTTCAACGGAATTGGATGTAGTTTTACCAGATTCTTTTTTATCATGGTTTTTCTGTGTATTGGATTTCTTATTTGCAGCTCTTTATGAAGAAGTGATTTATAGATTGTTTTTTGTGGATGCTCTGTTTCTGCTGGCTTCTAAAAAAATCACCTGGAAATATTTGAATGTGATTTGTGAAATTGCTGGATGTGCAGTTTTTGCTTTTGCTCATATGTATCTAGGGTGGTATGCAGTTATAAATGCAGTTTTTGCACATGTAGTTTTGCGAGTATGCTATAAAAAGACCGACAATATATGGCCATGTGTTGCGGCTCATGCCTTTTACAATGTGATTTCTTTGATTTTATTATAGGTCCAGCTGCTTATATTCATGTAATAAGTCTGATTTTTATTCTGAGTTTTATATGTTGATTTAACCAGATATTCATTTTCCTTATCTGTCTGTAGAATTTCCAGGTTTATGGAATTCTTGTTCCCAAGTTCAATATTTATGATTGCAGTTTTAGTACTGTTTAGATTTGGAGAAACCGCTACGCCTCCGTGTCTTAAATCCAGAAGTTTTTGATAATCAGAAATCTTCAGAATTTTGTTTTCTGTTATAATTTCCGCTTTTTGAATGTCTTCCGGTGTGATTTTTCCTATAGTCTCCTGAGAAATTAAATAAGGTTCTGCCCAACTTTGGATAGAAGCTGATAGAAATGTATCGAGAGAATCATCTATTTCATAGACAGTTGTATTTTTATCCGTCATCAGAAATCTAGTACTTAAAGAAAAATCCTGATTTCCAAAATAAAGCTGATAGAAACCTGAAGGCATCGTGTATTTGATTACAAAAGATGATTCAGTGAATAGTCCGAAAGAATCATCTTTGTTAATTTTGTCTGAAATTTTATACATATTACGAATTGTTGTTAAGTTTTTAGTGAATTTGTTTACTTTTTTTGAATCTGCTGGTAAATATAATCCTGAAATATTGTCTTTAACCTGCCATTTTTCATTATTTTTTGTCAGCTGAATTGAATTTTGAGAATCTGAAAGTTCAAAACTTTCAATCTGGTTTTCATATTTAGGATTTATAAGTGCAGTTTTTATCAGTTCTCTTTTATCTGTTGATGAGCAGCTTCTGCAAAAAGAAAGAAAATATAGAACTGCCAGAATAGCGGTTCCAATATATATCAGGTTATTTTTCTTTACGAACATTTAAAACAACTCCTGTAATAATTAGGAATGCTGGAATAAGAATAAAAAGAATTAAATATGTAATGGCTTTGCAAATAACTAAAGTTCCCAAATCTGTAATTTTGTACAGACTTGAATCTCTGGAAGCTTCACTGTGAAGTTGGGCCAGCTCTTCTTCTCCATTAAGTTTTAATAAGGTTGCAGTAAGGAAATCGAAATTACGGTAATCTCCGTATTCGCCTCCAATGTATTCGTTCATAAGAGAATTTGTAAAATACTGGTCAGGAATAACAATCAGTTTAGCATTTTTATTTGAAGCAAGATTATATAATCCCTTAATTTCTCCTGTTATTTCTGCACCAGCTATTAATGTGGCTTTTGCTTTATTAGAAGTATTTACGGTTTCCAGAATAAATGGATTTGTTTCTATAAGCTTTTCCTTGCTGGAATAATCAATGTCATAGGTATATGCCATTGGTGAAGTTACCAGGTATGGCATTGCATTTCCTGAAAGTTCCAGAGGTGTTGCCCAGAATAATGTAATTCCATTGGAAGTATTTTCCTGCTGCATAAGATTCAGCCATAAGGGATAATTTATTACCTGGGTATGAGTGTTATCATCACTGTACATTGTAATTCTGGAGCAGGATAAATCTGCTGCAATCTGAGGAAGGAATCGGCAGCCCCAGTTTTCCAGCATTTCTACTACATTAGTGCGTTTATTTTGAGTTATAGCCCAGTCTTCTTCCAGATTTGCACTATATGGACTTATATTAAACAGCCCGTTACCTTTCCCTTGTAAAATATAATTTTCTATGGCAATGGCATTATCAATGTTAATCTGACTGTCTCCAATAACAAAAAGTGGACCTGAACAGTCAGAAAGCTTTGAAGGAAATTGCGAATCATAAATATTTATCTGATTGCAAATAAAGCCCTGTGAATTAAGCCATGGTACAACATAAGAATAATCAGTGGAAAGTTCCAAATCGTTTCCTACAACTATATTTACAGTTCTATCTTTTCCTGTAATAAGGTGCTTTATTCGGCCATCTAAATCATACTCCAGTGTATTAGCCGCCATAGTAAAAGGTATAAGCTCCGCATTTCCCTGATGTTCAATTACTATTGCAGAATAAACATTTATATATTCTGTGGAGGTATCTTTTACAGTTCTTAACTGCTGACTTTGTATTCCATAGTTTTCCAAAAGTGTTCTGATTTTAGAATCCTTATCTGGATCTTTAATAATAAGACTGATGTTTTTGTTTAACGAAGAATATTCTGTAAGAAAATCACTTACATCTCTGATTTGAGGATAAAGCTTTGCGATTGTAGAAGAACGATAATAAGTGATTTTTACAGGTTCTGTAATTTTTTTTGTCAGTTCTTTTGTATATTTTGAAGGACTATAGGTTTTGTTTTGTGAAAAATCAATTCTTGTAAACCAGCGGGTGCCATTCAACATAATAAGAATTGAAAAAAGAACTGTTGCCGAAAAATGCATCAGTTGATTTTTTGAGAATTGTTTACCCTTTTTTAAATCGGTTATAAAAGAAGATGTAAGCAAAAATAAAAGGCAGGCACCTGTAAGCCACAGAATATCCCTTGTATCAAAAATACCTTTTCCTGCAGAATCAAAATGCCATGCAAAGCTTAATTGTTTGAAAAGCTGTATAAGGAAATCTGGCAGCTGAATATAGACTGCAAATAAATGAGCACTGTTGAAAATTGCAAGTATTATGGCAGAAACTATAAAACCAGAAATATTAGAAGTAAGGACCGTTTGAATCAGAATGCATAAGGAAATTATTGCTGCTCCGTAAAATGCGAGACATACTAAACTGGTAAAAAGCTGGCCCACATCAATAGAACCGTAAAGATTCACTAAGAGTACTGCTGGCAGCATTAAAATAATCTGAATTATAAATAAAGTATAAATTACAGAAAAATTAAGGGTTACTCTTTGAATAGACTTTAAGGGAATAAAGTTGTCATAAATAGAAAAAGTATGTTTGTAACAAAGTGATGGAACTGCAATTATGCTGATATATGGAACGGCAGAAAAATAAAGCAAAAGGTCTGTTGTTCCGTTTCCAGAAAAGAATTGCTGTTTTATAAAGAAATTTGCACTTAAGAATACAGAAAAAAGAATAGAAACAATATAAAAGGATGGAGTTTTCAGATTGTTGAGAAGATTAAGTTTGTAAAAGGCTTTTTTGTTATCCATCGTTTACTCTTCTTTCCTTGCTGTAAGTTTAATAAAAGCTTCTTCTAGAGAGTTTGTTCCTGACTGAGTAATAATCTGGTGTTCGGTTCCACTGGCTGTAATAGTTCCCTGGCTGACAATATAAAGATTACTGCAAAGAGAATATACTTCCTGTAAAATATGGGTAGACATTAAAATAGCTTTATTTTTAGCCAGTTTTTGAATAAACTCTCTCATCTGCAGAATCTGGGCAGGGTCCAGACCACTGATAGGTTCATCCAAAATAAGATTTGGGGGATTATGGACTAAAGCCTGGGCAAAAGAAACTCTCTGCTGCTGCCCTTTTGATAATGTTTTGATTTTTTTTCCCATCAGAGTTTCTAAGCTGCATTCCTTCTGAACCCATGTAATTGCTTCCTTTGTGGTTTCGGGGCTTAATCCATGAGTCTGGGCGGCATAATTCAAAAAGCTTTTTACAGTCATATCCGGAGGCAATGCAGAGATTTCTGGTACATAACCTATATACTGCATACAGAGTTCAGGATTTTCCTCTGAATTAAAGCTGTTTCCATCATCATCTGTAATTACAACTTTACCTTTTGTAGGAAAATGAAAACCGCAGACAGCTTTCATGATTGTGGTTTTACCAGAGCCATTTAACCCGAGAAGACCTGTAACAGAACCTTTTTCAATTTTAAGATTCACATTTTTTACAGTAAAGTCTTTGTTATGAGGATATTGTTTTGAAAAATCAACAAGTTCAATCATTGTAAATCAGAATTAGTCAACATAAGGAATATCTATCTGCATGCGATCCCGTGAAAGCTCTGCCTTAGGCCAGATAGACTGTGCTTCCTCCAGGAGAATATGCAGTTCCTTGTCTGTGTATCGAGGACTGTAGTGAATCATGCACATTCTGCGAACATCAGCCTCTTTTGCAATTGTGGCGGCCTGTTTAGCTGTCATGTGCTTCTTCTCTTTTGCCTGATCTATAAGAGCGTCTTCAAACATTCCTTCACAAATCAGCAAATCAGAACCTCTTACTTCATCAATAATAGAACGCTTGAAAAGTGTATCGGTTACAAAAGAAAATTTACGTCCACTGCGTTTTTCGCCAAGAACCTCTTCCGGCTTCACAGTTTTACCATCAGCAGACTGAACTTCAAATCCGTTCTGAAGCTGTGACCATAAAGGTCCTACAGGAACATTTAAAGCCCTCGCCTTTTCAGGATTAAATTCTCCGGGGCGGTCCAGTTCTTCCAGAGTATAGCCTACACAGGTTTTTGTATGATCCAATGGGAATGCACGGATATAGAAATCCTTTCCAGAATGAACCACGCAAGGTGCAGTAATTTCCTTAACAATAATCGGATAATTAATATACATATCCAGAACCTTACGGCTGGTTTCAATGTATTCTTTGATTTTTGGAGGTCCGTAGATGTATAAGGGTTCAGTGCGGTCTACCTGAGCTGAAAGCATTAAAATTCCAGGAAGACCTGTTACATGGTCTGCGTGAGTGTGGGAAACAAAAATGGCATCAATCTTTTTCCATTTCAGGTTTAAACGACGCAAGCTTACCTGTGTGCCTTCTCCACCATCAAAAAGAAATAAATCACCATCACGGCGTAAAAGCACTGAAGTAAGGTGTCTGTAAGGTAAAGGCATCATTCCGCCACAACCAAGAATAAAAGCTTCCATGTTCATAAAATCATTTTAACAAAAAAAGATGTTTTAAGGAATATGTGCCGTTTTTTATTGATTATTTTCTCTTTCCAGTCTTTTTATATAAATGTTGTAGAAAATTACATTAGCCACAAATGTTAAGATCCAGCTGATTGGATATGTAATAAAGATTGTAATCGGTTTGTGGAATTGTTCTATCTGGAAGATTGTAAAAAGCCAGATAATTCTGAAAAGGCACGCACCGGTTAATGAAGAAATCACTGGCATGAGAGAATGACCGATTCCCCGTATTGTGTTTGCCATTCCATCCATCATTCCACAGAGGTAGTAAGTTGTAAATATTACCCATAGACGAATCATTCCGGCTTCGATTACATCCTGACTTTTTGTATAAATGCCTAAAAGCTGATGTCCAAAGAACAGGAAAAGTGCTCCAAGAACTGCTCCAATTACTACAATGGAAAACTGAGAAATCCAGGTAAGTCTTTTTATTCGGTCAAGTTTACGAGCTCCAAGATTCTGTGAACAGAATGTAAGGGAGCCTTGAGAAAATCCATTCATGGAAGTATATATAAAACCTTCAAGATTAACTGCTGCAGAGTTTCCTGCAATAACTGTAGCACCAAAACCATTTATAGATGACTGTATGATTACGTTTGAAAAGGAGAACATAATTCCCTGAAAGCCCGCAGGAAGTCCAATTTTTACGATTCTAGAAAATATTGCAGTGTTTATATAAAGTTTTTTAAAATCAAGATGAAATTCGTCAGTTTCTTTTACAAGAAGAGTAATTACAAGAGCCGCTGAAAGACATTGGGAAATTACTGTTGCCAGTCCAACGCCTGCTACATCCATCTTCAGTGGAATAACAAAAATCAGATTAAGCACCAGATTTACAATTCCCGAAAGCAGGAGAATGTATAAAGGCCGTTTTGTGTCACCTTTTGCCCGAAGCAAGGCACTGCCAAAATTGTAAAGCATTGTGGCAGTAATTCCACCAAAATAAATACGAAGATAAATTGTTGCTAAATCCAGAACTTCTTTTGGGGCCTGCATTAAAACCAGAATGCCGTGGCAGCCAAATACACCTACTACTGTAAGAAATATTCCGCTATAAATTGATACTAAAATTGATGTATGCACTGTATCCTGAATCTCTTTGGTTTTTCCTGCTCCAAAATAATTTGCGGCCACAACATTAGCACCAATTGAAAGCCCTGTAAAAAGATTTATAAGAAGATTAATAAGGGAGCCTGTGGAGCCTACTGCGGCTAAAGAATTATCTCCTGCAAATCGGCCTACTACTACAACATCTGCCGCATTGAACAGCAGCTGCAATACACTGGAAAAAATTAAAGGTATAGAAAACTGAAGAAGCTTTGTAAAAATGGGCCCTTCAGTCATATTAATCTGATTTGTGCGACTCATAATATGTCCTTCTAGAGAATATCAAGCATATCCTTAAAGTAGCTGTTTTCAACCTTTGCAGTATTTAAAAACTCGCCTAAAGAATCATACTTTTTACCCTCGTAGGTTTGACCAAAAACTATTTTATATTGACCGTCATCACCTTTATCATAGGTTAATGTGTAACTTTTGCCTTTATAAGTGAATTCAAGATCCTTGTGTATTTCTACCATGTATAAAAAATCAGATTTAGTCATAGAGGTATTTTAATGAATTGTAATATAAATTAGAAGTTGGAAATATAAACTAGTCAAAGATTATACGGATAACAAAAAAATATCCGTACTATCCGTGTAATCCGTGACTAAAACAGCTTCTGATTGTATAATTTTGGTATGTCTAAAATTGATGAAGTTTCAAAGAAAGTTCGGGATGCCGCTTGTGAAGTTTTCAAGGGTAACACTGATGTTGTAGATATGATTCTGGCTGCCCTTTTTGCAGGCGGTCATGTTTTACTGGAAGATGTGCCTGGTACAGGTAAAACAGTTCTGGCAAAAGCTCTGGCAAAGGCTTCGGGGCTTCCTTTTTCCCGGGTGCAGTGTACTCCAGACCTTATGCCTTCTGATATTACGGGTAGTTCTGTATGGCTTCCTGCAAGTCAGAAGTTCGAGTTCCGTCCGGGGCCAATTCTTTCCAATGTTGTTCTGGTTGATGAATTGAATCGTGCTACTCCAAGAACTCAGTCTGCACTGCTGGAATGTATGGCAGAATTTCAGGTCAGTGTGGACGGTCAGAAGCATCAGCTGGAGAAGCCTTTCTTTGTTATAGCAACAGAAAATCCTGTGGAGTCAGAAGGTACTTTTCCTTTGCCAGAAGCTCAGAAGGACCGGTTTATGATGTGTCTGTCTATGGGTTATCCTTCAGAGGAAGATGAAGCGGCTATTATTACTGCACAGCGCAGTCTTGTTCATCCTGTAGAGGCAGTAAAAGCTGTTGTTACTAAGGAAGATGTTCTTGCATGTATGGAAGAAGCTGTTTCTGTTCATGTAGATGAATCTGTTCTTGCATATATTCTTTCACTGGTAAAGGCTACTCGTGAAGATTATAGACTGGCTTCAGGAGTTTCTCCTCGTGGTTCAATTGCTTTCTATAAAGCAGCTCAGGCCTATGCAGCTGTAAAAGGCCGTACTTTTGTTACGCCTGAGGATGTTAAGCATCTGGCAATTCCTGTATTCAGAAAACGTATTATTCTTGCAACAGATTCAATGCTAAAGGGATATACTGCAGAAAAGATTCTTGAAGAAATGATTTCTCAGATTCCATTACCTAATTTTAAGGCCCATGTGTAATTAATGTTTAATAATAAACTGGAATGCTCTCCTTTTGTAGGTGGTGCTGTAATAATCAGTCTGGCTTTTTTTCTCATAATTCCATTTAAGTTTCTTCAGCTTATTTGTCTTGGAGTGCTGTTTATTATTGGTATATCTTATGCCTATGCCAGAATATTGCAGAAAAGCTTGAAGGTTGAACGAAATATTTCTGATTTAAAGCTTGCTTGTAAAGAGCAGATTTATATTACCTTTACCTTGAAAAACTATTCCAGACTGCCAGTTTTTACCTGTTATTATTTTGATGAAGCACCGTACCTTCTGGTATATAGAGATAAAAATTCCGGTTTGGTAGAACTGAGGCCTTACGAATCAAAGCTGATTACATACAAGGTTTCGGCACAGAATCGTGGTTTGTATACAGTTGGACCTGTCAGAATCAGAACCAGTGATCCTCTTGGACTTTTTACTATGGACTTTGAAGTTCATGCAGATATGACAATTACAGTAAGACCAGAACGAATTAAGCTTATTACAGAAACTATGCCAGGATTTCCTCAGGGACATTTGAAAATAACTAATCCTGTTTATGAAGATATTACAATGCGTCGTTCTATTCGGGAATATGAGAATGGAGATGAGCAGAAACGCATAAACTGGAGAGCCACTGCTAAGTTTGATAAACTATTTACCAATCAGTATGAGGCTTCTTATGATGCACCCTTTTTTATTTTTTTGAATCTTGCAGAAGAAGATTATCCTTTGCAGAGCCGTGGTTATTATACTGAAAAAGCTGTTCAGATGGCTGCATCTATTGTTGAACGTTCCCGTTTTTTGAAGCAGCGCTGTGGTTTTGCCGCATACGCCAATGATTTTCCTTATCTTAAACCAAAGCAGAATCAGGCTGATATGATTCTTGATATTCTTGCACTTATTAAAACAGAGCCTGGAAAGCTGAATTATGATCCGGAACGAAAGTTCAGACATCAGCTTCCAGCAGGTACTTTGATTTATGTAATAGGCCCAGATGAGGTTATGAAGTATTTTGTAAAAGTTGAAGGCAATCAGCAGGATATTAATACAACAAATACCGGTATTTTGCGTAAGGGTGTGTAAAGATGAATAGCAATGGAAAAATTATTTTAGAAAGACTAATGATTTTCTCTGCTGTAACTGCATTTATGCTTTCATTTCTACTTATATTTGAATGCTGTGTGCTTTCTGAAATCCAACGGCCTTATTTATTCAGCTGGTTCACATATACTGTTACAGTGATTTCGGGGCTTGTTTTTATGATTGTTCTGGAATTATTCGTAAATGAAAAAACAAAATTTGTCGTTCATTTAAGGTTTATTTTATTTTATCTGGTTTTTGTTCTCATTATTTCATTTTTTCTTGGAACTTTGGATGTACCTTACCTTCTTATTCCGGTTCTGATTGTTCATTATTTTCTGGAATCTACTGTGAATGATATTTTTGTTTACCATGATTATTTTACAGAAGGATATGAAGGAAAATCTGGAAAAGAACTAATTGAATACTTGTTTCATAACAATGTGGCAGCCCTTGAATTTGCTTCAAAAAGAAATTCTTCCCGTGGTACACTATTCATTCTTGGCTTTATTCAGTTTGTGCTTTTGCTCATCCCTAATCTTCTGAAGCTTCATGTACCAGTATTGGCTTATGTTTTTGCACTGATATTTTATTTTTCTCTTTTTATTATTTTCATGATGCTGGGCATTTTTAACTCGGAATCTTACTATGCTTTTCTAGGTTTTGATACTGTTATTAAGAACGAACGTAAGCATTATAAAATGGTAATCTTTATATTTTTAAGTGCTTTGTTACTAGCTTTGCTTTTATCTTCAAATCATGCTTTAGTAAATATTCCAAAATTTAGCCAAAGAACATATGAGCTGCAGAAAAATTACGAATTGCCTGATTATTCAAATGATGCAGATCTGCCAAGACCCGATTTTGATGAAATATTTAGTATTCCAGTAAAAAACCGTAAGCCAAGTCGTCTTGCAGGGATTTTAAAGGTTATGGCAAAGATTCTTAAAGTTATTGGTATTGTATTAGCTGGGGCTCTAGGCTTGTTTATTTTAATGCGGCCATTTTTCAGTGACAGTTGGAAGCAGTTTTTAAAGGAAAAGAGACTTTATCATTTTCTAAGGAAAATATGGAATGATTTTAAGGATTTTGTAAAGGCAATTTTTACAGGTCAAAAGCCGGATGGACTTTATTCTACTGTTAGTTCAAGAAATTTTAGTGATGCAATAAAAGATTTAATTCATAATTCAAAAAAATCAAAAGCAAAAAAAGCTGAACTGGACAGATTAACAAAGCAATTTATGTATTTAATCAACTGGGGAACCAAGCGAAAAATATTATATACAAAAAATCTGGCACCAGCAGAATATACAGCCAAATTAAGTGTATATTTTTCTGAACATTTTACTAAAAATTATATGGGTTTTTGTGAAAAAGCCGGTGTTTTATATGAAAAAGCACTGTATGATAAGGAATTACTGTCCCAATCAGAAGAAGAACAGTTTATTAATTCAATTGATGAAATTTTAGCTTCTGGAAATATAAAATGAAAATAGTTTTTTACAGTACAAACTCCAATACTTTTGATAAAAATACATTCATTATAAAAGTTAAGCCTTCTAATATGGATGCTTTTCAAGAGTTTAAAAAAGAATACCCTGAACATGATTTTATATGCATCTCTCAGGCTCCTGCTATGTTTATGCCAGAAGATTCTGTTGTTCTTCTGGATCAGAATATGAATGCTGAACAGGTTTCTGAAGAAATATTAAAATATAATCCAGATTTTGCTGTTGCCATGAGCTTTTGGGTAAATCCTTATGACTGGCTTACTGTAAATGATGCACTTGTAGCTGAACGGTTGAAAGATGCTGGTGTCAAGACTGTTTGTCATAGCGTGGAAACAGGTCTTGTATGTTTTGATAAATGGCGTACTCATCAGAAATTGCTGCAGCTTGGGTTTAATGTTCCTGAAGCTCTTTTTGTTGATCATGATTTGTATTTTTGTGCTGGAAGTCATAAAGAAGTTCTGAATAATGTTTATAAGGCCAGTGTCGCCAGTCAGCTGGAGGATTTGAAGTTACCTTTAATTATTAAAGATACTGCAGGTCTTAGTTCCTATGGAATGACTGTTGTAAACACTTACGGTGAAGCTCGGTGTTATCTTAATTCCAAACGTAATAATTCCAACCGGATTGTTGAAGAATATATTACTGGTGAACAGTTTGGTACAGAAATTTACGGTGTGCCTGGACATTATAAAGTTATGCCTCCCCTTCGTTTCAGCTTAAATCAATATGGAATTACAAGTCCTAAACAAAGTGCAAAAAGTGGTCCTGTGGAACTGGAACCTGAACTGGAAGCTGACTTGCTGAAGCTTGCAGAAGCTATGAAGTTTGAAGGCTGTGCTCAGGTGGATTTAATAAAATCTGAAGGAAAATGGTACATTATCGAAATAAATCCTCGTCTTAGTGGAATGAGTTTTTCTTACGGGGTTTTATTAAATACATCAATTTTTAAACTTTTATATCAGTCATCTTTGGCACATTTATTGCCAGAATTTAAAAAAAATGAACATTCAAGTCAGTCATCAGTGTTCCACTATGAAAATGAACATTCAAGTCAGTCATCAGTGTTCCACTATGAAAATGAACATTCAAGTCAGTCATCAGTGTTATGTATGACATCAAACGTGAAGATGGTGCATTTATTGAATGTTAAGCTTCCACTTTTAAATGAAGAGATGATGGGAAAGTTGTTGGAGATTTCAGGGGTTCGTTTATTAAATCAGACTAATGATCTGACGGCTAAGCAGGAACGGGAAAAAGGTTTTTGTGAATGTATTATTACTGCTGATACTACTGAGGGAATACAAAAGATCTTGGATGAACTCAAGATCTTTTTTCCAGATGAGGCTACAATATAACAGTCTGAGACAATACTGAAATAGTCTGATCGTCCAGTTTGTTCTCTTCCACTGCTTTTAGTATTTGTTCTGGTGTGTATTTTGATTCTGGATATACCACAACGACTGCTTTATCACCGTTCTGCAAAAAGTTGTTTTCTCCCCAGTCTGAATATCTGGTGGCACCAATAGAAACCATAATGTTTTCAGGACATCCTGCTTCAACTAAGTAAGTATGAATATCTTCTGCAGGGCCTTCATCTTTCTGGCCATTGAATTTTTCCAGCATCCAGGTGATTAATTTTTCGTAAATATAACTGTAATTACGAACAGCACTGTCTTCTCCGTAAACATAAGTTTTACCATCACGGATTAAGAAACTTGCAATTCGATAGTTGTCAAGAATTGATCCTTTTGTAAAGCTATCTACAGAAATAAGATTTTTTGAAAACCCTTTAGAGCTGGGACCCCAGTTCTTTTTTAAGCTGATTTTTTTAGCACCTTCTTTTCGAATTGAGCAGTCGTTAGATGCACCAAAAACCAAAGGCTTTAGGTTTAGTAATTTATCACCTTCCCATTCTGCTTTAAAAATAAGTGCACATTCCGGTTCAATCTGAACTTTCTGCTCTCCTTTTGGGAAAATAATTTTATCAGAATCAAAAGGAAATGCAGTAAGAAAATCAGGTGTAATATTTGTATTTGAAGTTTCAGGAAGATATGTTGGAAAAATTGCTTTAGGAGCATTAACTTCGGCTGTTTTAACGTTTTTAAAATCAACTGCTTCTCCAGCCTGCTCCAGATGGCCTGTAAAATTTCCTGCAACGCCAAAAGTTGGAATTGCTTTTGAATAAATACTTTCCATGTTTATCGTCCCTTTAATTTTTTTACAATCTTTTTAAACCAGAAAGCACGGATTTTTTCGGCAGCAATATACATTCTGTAAATTGGTTTTACAGGAACATCCCAGCTTCCTGTGTAATGTATATTTTTCCCGCCAAAATTTGCTTTAAACATATAAAGACCGTGCATAGGATGATTTTCATCTTTTCCCTCAGGCGGCATGCCGTACATATCATAAACTTTTGAGCCGTAAGCTTTAGCATCTTTCATGGCAGTCCATTGTAAAAGATGATTAGGCATAAGGTTGCGTTTATTGTTGCTGGAAGCTCCATAAAGATAGATTGCTTCGTCTTTACTAAATAAAGTCATAATGCTGGCGATTTCCTCTCCTTCATGTTCAGCAATGTATAAGCTAATCTGAGGAACGTCTTTACCAGCTGCAATTTCTTCTGCAGAAGATTTTATTAAATCTAAATAATAAGACCTTGCATGGCTTGAATTTCCATCCCGGGCATTAGTTTCCTTAGTTAATTCATAGAATTTGTCTATTTTTTCAGACAAATTAACATTATTTCCGAGGTATTTATGAATAACTACACCTTTTCTTTCACTTAAACGGATATTATAACGCCATTTCTGGTGCATTTTCCCAAGAATTTCTTCTTCAGTACCAGTTAAATCAACTAAAGTGCTATCTGGAGGCTGAATATCTACTTTGTTTTTGCGGATTTTAAGCTTGTCTGCAAAAGCAACCATTTTCATGCCGTAGTTAAATGCATCACGCTCTTCTGGAGTTTCAAAACCTACATATGGATCAAAACGGATTGCGATTGTATTTTTAGGTAATTTAGTCTTTAATGCTTTTGCCAGTTCATTTAATAAAGCTGCAAATTCAATGGTCTGTGTTTCTGGAGTAATTAGTTCTTGTCCGATAACAGCCATCTGGTTTTCATCATTGTTCAATGCTTCATCAATAACAGATGCCGGTGTGCACTCAAATGGCAGCTCTGGCATAAAAGGAATGTAAGCGATACTGAACATTCCTTTAGCAAAATTTCGATTTAGAACTGCCAGTTCAAAAGATTTTTTCAAATCTCCAGCAGCCTTATTATGATTGCAGTCTTTTAAGTCTCCTTCATCATTATGTGCTGCTGCTGGTAAAGTGTACTCCACTTCAAATCGCTTGTAGCTCCATCCGTGACGCGCCTTAAATTCACACCAGAATGGAGTCTGCAAAAACGAACCGTTATTTGGTTTTGAGGATGAAGTTATTTCGTTTAGTTTTATTCCGTACATATTAGCCGATTTCAGAGTTTAATGCTTTTGAAGTCTTGATTTCTTTTCCATCAGCCAGCAATTTCTTTCCGGCAATCTGTACAACACCGTCTTTTGCTGCAATCTGAACTGCGAAGAATTCGTCACCTGTAATTTCTGCCTTTTTAGCTGTATTTACATCAGCACCTTCAAGAACAACCTTTGTTCCAGGAGCAGCCCAAGAAACGTCAAGAACTTCTACACAGTCCTTGTCGCCTTCTTTGTAGTCACCAGCCAAAAGCATACCACGGCTTTCTACACCACGCATTGTTCTTGGAGCAAGATTTGAAGCAATCACTACGTGTTTTCCAAGCAAATCTTCTTCTTTAAGATACATGCGGAGTCCAGACTGAATTGTGCGAGGTGTACCAGAACCGTCATCTAGAGTTTCAATAAAGAGCTTCTCTCCTTCTGGGTTTGGTTTTACATCAACAATTTTTGCTACAGTCAATTCAATATTTGAATTGAAGAAAGCTTCCTGCTGTTCCACAGGTAAAACTGTTGGTTCAGCCTTCTTCTGTTTCTTTTCTTTTTTATCAGCTTTCTTTTCTTCTTTTTTATTCTGCTGTCCACCGAATTTTTCACGGAATGCCAGCATTGTTTTCTGATCAAGAGGTTTGAAATAAACTTCTGTTGGTCCTACAGTTGAAAGACCTTCTGTATTTCCAAGTTCTGCCCATGTATAACCAGGTTTTGTTTCCATGCCTACTTTCTTTTCTTCGATTGTTTTACCAAAGTAAGACATGATTTTCTGAGTATACTGTGGCATGTAAGGATTCATCATAATCATCAGATCTTTGATTACATAACAAAGGTTGTGAATAAGGCTGTCTGCCACTGCAGGATTTTCTGTACGGGCTTTCCATGGTTCTGTTGCCTGGAATTTTTTGTTACAGATATCAGAAATTTCAAACATTGTACGGAACGCATCCTTCAAATCAGCCCATTCAAGGTAATCTGTTGCTTTCTTTTCAAGCTCTTTTACCTGTGCCCAAAGCTCTTCATCAACTGGAGCGTCAGGAATCTTTCCTTCATAGTATTTATTTACGAATAAGAGTGTGCGGTTTACAAGATTTCCAAGATTTCCAATCAATTCACCGTTAAGCTTTTCCATAAAGTCTTTCCATGTGAACTGATAATCCTGTTTTTCTGGACGATTATAGAAAATGTAGAAACGCCATGCATCAGCTGGAATTCCTGTTTCAATTGCATCTGAACCAAATACACCAACTCCACGAGATTTAGAGAATTTTCCGTCTTCATAATTCAAATATTCTGTAGAAGACATGTGGTGAAGTTTTGTCCATTCATGTGGAGAACCAAGCAAAGTACAAGGGAAAATTACAGTGTGGAATGGAATGTTGTCTTTTCCAATAAACTGGAACAAATCAACCTTTTCTTTACCTTTAGCTTCTTCTGATTCTGCTGGTAACCACCAGGATTTCCAGTCAAAGCTCTGTTTTCCTTCTTTTACAAGTTCATCTGCCAGCTGTTTTGTGATTGAAAGGTATCCGATTGGAGCATTGAACCAAACATAGAATACTTTATCTTCGTAACCAGCTTTAGGAACTGGAATACCCCATTTCAAATCACGAGTAATACCACGTTCCTGAAGTCCGTCACGAATCCAAGCTTTTGTCATGTTGATTGCGTTGTCAGACCATCGGCCTTCTACAGAAGTTTTTTCAACCCAGGCATTCAATTTATCGCTAAGGGCTGGAAGATCGATGTACAGGTGTTTTGTTTCACGAACTTCTGGAGTATTTCCACAAGTATGGCATTTAGGATCTTTAAGCTCGATTGGGTCAAGCAAAGAACCACATTCATCACACTGGTCACCGCGGGCTTTTGTTGAACCACATTTTGGACAAGTACCGTCAACATAGCGGTCAGCAAGGAACATGTTACAGTGAGGACAGAAAAGCTGTTTGTTTACATGTTCGTGAATCAATCCTGCAGCATCTAGGTCGTTGAAAAGAGCCTGTGTAATTTCTGTACACTGCTCGTTAGAAGTACGGCCGAATTTATCAAAGTTGATGTTGAACCATTTGTAGATGTTTGTATGTTCCTTGTAATAGTGGTCACAAAGTGAACGAGGATCTGTTTTTTCTTCCAAAGCCTTTGTTTCTGTGGCAGTACCATATTCATCTGTACCACAAACATAAAGTGTATCATAGCCACGGCTACGGCAGAAACGTGCAAAAACGTCACCAGAAAGCGACTGAATGATGTTTCCAAGGTGTGGAATATTGTTTACATAAGGTAAAGCTGCAGTAATAAGACGTCTGTTCATTAAAATCCTCACAATTATATTTAAATTGAATTAAT
>JAEDFX010000136.1 GCA_016297805.1 Treponema sp.
AAAAAAAGCCCCGGCTTCTTGACAAGAAACCGGGGCAAAGTTATGGAGTATGAAAAAACTACTGCTGAGCTTTGTAAATCTTGTTTGTAAGATCTACAATTTTATCAACATTAAGGTTTTTACAATCTGAAAGGTAAGCATCCCAATCCTTATTAATATCTTTCTGTCCTGTAATGAACTTCAAAGTCCAAGCATTGATATTATCCTGGAGTGGTACAGCCCAAAGGTTCAACTGTTCACGTTCATCCTCACTTGGCTTAGCTTTTGGATCTACAGTTGCAACTGTCTTATATTTTCCGTAACGAGCATACAAATCCTGTACTTCTGGAGTAAAGTTATCTGTTGATTCTGCTGTTGAGTGACCATAGAAGTAGTTACCACCAGCATATCCCCATTTAAGACGGATATCTGTATCAGATTCAGCACCACCAATTCCTAAACCACCACATTTGTAGCCTGGAAGAAGTTTTTTAACCTGCGTACCATTTACAGTCTGATAATCCCAAGTCTTGCCCTGTGGACCCCATTTACAGAGTGAGTAAGCTTCTTTTGAATAGAACATCCAGTCTACAAAACGGAGCATCTTAACAAAGCCTTCTTCTCCAAGTTCATCAAGAGCTTTCTGAGAAACCATTACACCACATTCAAGACGTGAAGTTTCAGCCAAGTTCTTGTTTGTTCCTGATGGATAAGCTGTTACGTACAATTTATAGTTACCAGCACCAAGGATTTTGTCCATAGATGCTACATCGTTAGCCATTGATGAACGGTTTGTAGATTTGATAACTGTTTTTCCACTGTAGAATTTGTTGTTAGCAACATCATCTGCCTGTGTGAATGTTTCAGGATCAAGGATACCATCTTTTACGAAGCTGTTTGCAACAGTGATGAATTTTTTATAATCATCACTAACTGAAGATGAATAGAATTCTTTCTTGTTTGCATCAAATTTAATACCACCGTTTGAACCATCCATAGCCCAACCAGAAACAACATTGTATGAAGCACCCATCAATTTCAAGAGGTTACCACCAGTTCCTTTTCCTGATTCACCACACCAGAGGTCAGACCAGATGTAGTCTTTTTCAGTACAAAGTCCATTAGCAACCATGTATTTTTTTACACCAAGAAGAACATCATGCAAAGATTCCCATGTCCAGTCCTTTTCAAGTTCACGAACATTGTATCCAGCAGCTTCAAAAATATCTTCACGAACTTCAATTGTGTAGTCCTGAAGAGCAGCCTGATGCATACCAGGGAGACGATAGAATTTACCATCATTCTGGCGGATAGTATCCAAATCAGGATTCATGTTGTATTTTTCTACGAATGCAGTGAAGTTTGGCATATACTGAATATAATCAGATACAGCTACAATACCGCCACCTGCTACGTATGGGCTTTCATCATATACTTTTGGAATGATGTATGTTGCACTACCAGAGTTGATTGCAAGGTTAATCTTCTGGTTATAGTCATTACTATCATAAGAAGTAATGTTCAAATGAACATTAGTAAGATTTTCAATATCCTTGAAAATACCTTCTGATTCCCATTCTGGCTGCATTGCATACCAAGCAGCATCTGAGAATGAAATTGAATATGTTACAGGCTCATCAGAGTGGAATGTTGTTTCTGCTCCGAAAGAGTAACCCTTTGCTTCTACAGAACCTTTTGTTCCAGCCTTTTTATTTCCGCCACAAGAAACAAAAAGTGAAGCTAAACATGTTACAGCAACCATAGTTGCAGCTACTTTTTTCATAGTTTTTGTCCTCCTTAACTATGTTTAAATACTTTCTATTCTTTTACACCACCAAGCATCATGCCTTCTACATAATATTTAGAAACAAAAGGATAGACACAGATGATTGGCAATGCCATAAGCACCATTGAACAAGATTTAATATTAGCAGCAATCTGCATTTTTTCTGCAGTAGCCTCTCCTGGATCAGCAGATGTAGATGCACCACTAATAATAGTCTTCAAATAATAAGCAACAGGCCACATATTCTTTTTATCAAGATAAAGGAATGCGTTGTACCAGTTGTTCCAATAACCAACAGCATTGAACAAAATCATTGTTGCAATGATTGGCATAGAAAGTGGAAGAACAATTCGGATAAAGATTCCGATTGGACTCAAACCGTCAAGTTCTCCAGCTTCTTCCAGTTCGTGTGGAGTCTCCGAGAAGAAAGACTTCATAAGAATTACATAATATGTACTGATTAATGATGGAGCCAAAAAACCTGCAACATGATTGATAAGATGAAGTCTCTGCATCAAAACATAGTTAGGAATCAATCCACCAGCAAAATACATAGTAAAGATTACGAACTTTGTAAGAACCTTCTGTCCTTTCAATTCCTTTTTAGAAAGTGGATAAGCAATACAACTACTTAATACAAGAGAAAGAATTGTTCCCAGAACGGCATACACAAGTGTATTTCCGTAACATTTAATAAAATCACCTTTTGCAAGAACAGACTTATAAGTTTCAATATTAAATCCTACAGGTAAAAGGGAAACTTTACCCAACATAATTGCTTCTTCAGAAGAAAATGATTGAGCAACAAGATATAGGAACGGATACAATGTAACCGCACACACAACAAGCATAATAATAGTATTAACAAACTTGAATACAACATAACCTGTTGATTCTCTAACTTTTACACCAGTCTTTTCCATTTTCTCACCCCATTACCACAAACCAGAACCGGTAATTTTCTTTGAAATCTTATTGGCACCTGTCAAAAGTGTAAGATTCAAGATAGCTTCAAACAAACCTACAGCAGTTGCATAACTGTAGTTACCAGAACCAAGACCTAATCGGAATACAAAAGTAGAAATAATATCTGCTTTTTCATAAGTCATAGGGTTATAGAGAAGGAATACTTTTTCAAAAGCACCTCCAGAACCAACAAGTCCACCAATATCAAGAATCAGAAGTGTTGTAATTGTTGGAAGAATACATGGAATTGTTACATGCCATACTCTCTGGAAATGATTTGCGCCATCAACTTCAGCAGCTTCATACAAAGAAGGATTAATACCAGCAATAGCTGCGAGATAAAGAATTGTACCCCATCCCAAAGCCTGCCATACACCTGATGTCACAAAGATTGCTGTAAAATACTGTGGCAAAGCAATAAAAGAAATAGTATCTTTTCCCAAACTTGCAATAAAATGATTCAAAGGACCGTTAGCTGAAACAAGCTCACGAATCATACCAGTTACAATTACCATAGAAATAAAGTGTGGAAGATAAGAAACTGTCTGTACAAACTTTTTCCACCACAAAGCCTTAATTTCATTCAATAAAAGTGCAAAAATCAATGTTAATGGGAATCGAACTAAAAGATAAGAAATATTCAATACAAGTGTATTTCTAAAAGCACGCCAGAAAGTCTTATCTGCAATAAACTGCTTAAAATACTTGAATCCGCTCCATTCATCTCCAAAAATACTGTGTCCAGCACGGTAACGACGGAATGCAATAATATTTCCTGCCATTGGAACATAGCGGAAAACAATGTAATAGATTACAGGAATAAGCATCAAAGCATAAAACTGCCAGTACTTTTTCATGTACCTTTTGAAACTTGCGCTTCTATTAACAGAAGCCAAATCTTTTTCAGATTTACTAAACATTTTTATTACCCTTTTTATAAAATCATGATATAATGACTTATACACACTTGCATACTAGTACGCTTGTATATATATGATAAATCATAATTATTATAAGTCAAGAAAAAAAATTGAATTTTATATATAATTGACTAGAAAAAGATACTTCTTTAGGATGGTCTACATGAAAAACATTGTTAAATTGCCAAAAGAAACAAACAGAGATTATGCACTTCGTACTATCAGAGAAAACATAGTTAACCTTGAATTAAAACCAGGCACAATGATCAGTGAACAGGATATAGCAAATGAATTGAACCTCTCTCGAACTCCTGTGCATGAAGCTTTACAAGAGCTCTCATCATCAAAAATTATCGAAATACTCCCACAAAGAGGAAGCTATGTCAGTCTTATTGATATGAACCTTGTTGAAGAAGCAATATTCTTGCGTTCTACAATAGAATCCGCAATTACAGAAATGGCTTGTGAAAAAGCTACCGAACAGGATATCAGTGAACTTGAAGAGAATGTGAATCTTCAGGAATTTTATTTAGGGAAAGATAATGTCGATAAGATTTTTGAGCTTGACAATGCATTTCACCAGAAAATTTATCAGATAGCAAATAAGATGCAGTGCTACTACATGGTTAGACTCATGAATATTCATCACGATAGATTACGAGAAATGCATCTTCATACATCTAACCCTCTGACAATTGTAGAAGAACACAAACAGATTGTAGAAAGTTTTAAAAAACGTGATGCTAAAGCCTCAAAAGACTTGATTATTAAACATTTATCAAGATTACACACTCAGGAAGCTGATATTCGCAAAAAATTTGCTGATTTTTTTGCATAAATTTAAAAAAAAATTGTTTTTTGGTGTTGACACAAATTATGCTTTCATATAATATATAAACATCAAGCGGGCGTAGCGAAGCTGGTTATCGCGCTGGCCTGTCACGCCGGAGATCGCGGGTTCGAGCCCCGCCGCTCGCGCTAAAAACCTTCTGAATAAATCAGAAGGTTTTTTTTTTGCCCTTTTAGAATTATTATAATTACAGGAGAAAAAAAATGGCAAATGAACCACAAATAAATGAAGCCCTATCTTTAGTGAATCAATTAATCTCACTTGCAAATGATGCAGAACGAAGTCTTTCCAGCGCCAGAAACTGGAGTATTTTTGATGTTTTAGGAGGCGGATTCTTTACAGACCTTATCAAGCATTCAAAACTATCCAATGCAAGCAGTGCTATGAATGAAGTAAACTATTTAATGCAAAGACTACAGGTTGTTTTAGGATCGATTCAGATTCCTAATGATTACAGAATGAATGTTGGCGGATTCTCTACTTTTGCAGATTTCTTCTTTGACAGCGGACTTGTAGACGCCTATATGCTCTCAAAAATATGGTCAAGCCTTAATGAAGTCCGAAAACTTCGTGATAAACTTTACGATTTAAAAGGAAAATTAGAAGGTTTACGC
>JAEDFX010000137.1 GCA_016297805.1 Treponema sp.
TGAGTGGCCGCAAACAAAAAAAGTGGTACACTGATGTCAGTCATCAGTGTACCAAATTATAAAAAAAGCACTAGTCTCTTAAGATTGGTGCTTTTTTTTGTAGGTGAAACTAGAAACTCGGAAACACTCATAATTTTATTGTAAATATCTTTGGATAATAGCCTCGATTTCGCGGGACGTAATGGGCTGTTGTTTTGTTTCAAATGTGTAAATCAAGTTTTTGCCTTGGGAAAAACCAAGTTTTCGGTATAAATTGTCTTTTTGAACCATATTTACCGCATATTCAGAATTATCCATTAGTCCAAAATGTTCCCATAAAAATTGCTGGTGAGTTTTTGTATTCAGACAAATGAAGTCTGGATGAAGTGTTATTCCATTGGTGGTTTTTATTGGAAATTCATATTTAAATGGAATTTTGTTTCTAGTGAGGCAATCTGCAATCATCATTTCTGATTTTGAACGAACGCGAATTCCTGAGGTTGATATTAATTCTGGACTTTCTGTTGAAAATGCCAGTGATGCGTAATTATTATTGGATTTGGTCCAAAGTTCGGAAAATTTTTCTTCATCGTAAATGAGGGGGATAACGTGTTTTTTTATGCCTTTGTTTAAATTTTTATATATAGTTTCGGCACTTTGTAATTCGTAAGTAGTTGTGAACTTTTTTAGAAGCTTCAATTGAATTGCCAGAGCCTTAAAAACTTTCCTTTCATAATAGGCCTGGCATAGTTCTTTTATAAGTGGCATTGATTTTTTGTTTAAATATTTTCCCTTGGGTGTTTCTGGGCTTTTAATGTAATATTGGTATCTGTTTTTATTTTTTGTAACCTTAAGAGAGCCTTTTTCTTTAGGAGTTGTTTTTTTATAGTTTTGGAGCAGGTTTTCTAATTCTTGTATACGCCTCAGCACGCTCTGCAAAACAGTATCTACGGCAAGTTTTTCTTCAATAAAATTTTTCACAATTAATCCTCTATATATAATATTGTCTTTGAAATGATAAAAAGTGCAAAGATTTGAAATATTTTTGAAAAAATAATGGGGGGGGCGGTATTTTGACCTGTTTTTGGTGGAAAATACCGCTTTTTTTGAAGAATTTCTTCTTTAGATTTGTTGTTGTGCGGTACTTTTAGGAGAATTTAATAAAAAATACCGCATTTATCTGAAAATTAGCCTCGTGAATCAAGCAATCATGCGGTACAATTAAGCTTTTTTTCACAAAATTACCGCCAGCTGCTCTAAAATTACCTCTTTATATAAGCTTAGGTGCGGTATTTTTAAGCCTTTTTACCAAAAATACCGCACCTCGCTCAAAAACTTGCCTCTTAATACAAACTCCCTCGCGGTATTTCAAGGAAAAATTACCCGCAAATACCGCCCACAACCCCTGTTCAGACACGGTATTTCCATGATATTTTGTGCACTGCTTGCAGAATTGGAAAATCTACCATGAAGGAATTTATTGAAGAAAATAATCTGCTGCCAGACCATGTTTGCCTTGATACAGATGACATTGGATTAAACTGGTGGGATTACGAAGGCAACGATCATGAGAATAAATATCAGAGTGACTGTTTTGCAAAGGCGGTGGAACTTTCCGGCCATAAAGATTTGTTTTTTATTACCGCCCGACTAAAAGCCCGCCCTGCAAAACTGATTTGTGATTTTGTGAAAAAATGTCGTTAAGCTTTATTGCCCGCAATTACCTTATTTCGCAACACAATGTACATTACAAAAGCCAATATTACCGAAGCTACATCGGCAATTGGCTGAGCATAAATAATTCCGTTTAATCCAAACATGGCATTTGCCACAATCAGTACTGGCAAAAATACCAGACCTTGGCGGCAAACCGAAAGAATCATTGCAGGACTTGCTTTTCCCCATGCTTGAAAACAGTTATTTATAACAAAAAGACAGCCTACAAAAGGTGCCGAAAGCATCATTGCACGAAGCATTGGAACGCCATGGGTAATAACTTCCGGATCATTAATGAAGATGCCTATAATGAATTTTGCCGCTACAAAGAATACAAGTCCAAATACTGTACCAATACAAACATTGCAAAGCATTGAAAAACGAGTTACTGCTCGCATTCGGTCAAAGTTTTTAGCTCCGTAGTTATAACCAATCAGCGAAACTACACCGCCAGCAAGACCAATCATTCCAAGAATTACAAACATTCCAGCCTTTCCAGCAATACCCATGGCCGCAACAGGAATATCTCCATAGCTTGCAAGGTAGTTATTGCTTACCATCTGACTGGCAGACATAAGCAGATTTGTAAAGCTGGCAGGAAGTCCAATAGCAAGAATGTTTCCCAAAATACCGTCGTTAATAGCGAATTTCTTTGGATTCAAAGTAAGCTGTGAACGGTGACTGTGAACAATGTAAACAATGTAATAAACATCAGAAAGAATATTGGCAATTACTGTGGCAATGGCAGCACCGGCAACTCCCCAGCCAAAAATCAGAATAAAGATTGGATCCAGAATAATGTTGATTACAGAACCAAACATCTGACCAAACATACTTTCTTTGGCAGCCCCTTCCGCACGGCAAATGTTACCAAATACAAAAGAAAGGACAGTAGCTGGAGCACCCCACGCAACAATACTCAAATAAGTTCTTGCATAAGGAAGAGTTGCCGCACTGGCACCACAAAGCTTTAAAATTGGATTAAGGAAAACCAGATACAAAATCCCCATCAAAACACCAATTACAACCGCACTCCATACGCAAAAGCTGGAAATATGCTTTACGCGGTCAATTTTCTTTTCACCCAAAGAACGGGAAAGATAACTTGAACCACCAATACCAAAAATATTTCCCGCCGCCATAAAAAGCATAAAAGCTGGATGAGCCAAAGAAACCGCAGCAATCTGATTTGGATCCCCAATTTTTGCTACGAAAAATGTATCTACCATATTGTAGATAACGACAACAATCATACTTAGCATAGTAGGCAGAGCAAGAGTTGCTACTGCTCTTGGAATAGAATAGTTTTCAAAAATTTCTGTTTTATCATTTATTTTAGACATGAGCTTATTTTATCAAAAAAACTGTTTTTTTGATACTCAGGAAAAGCGGTATCAATCAGAAGAGCATTTCTTTTCCACGGCAGAATTCAATTGCGGGAATAAACTGTTCAATGTCCTTTAAGATATATCCCATTTTGTTCAAATAAAACTTTCCAGATTCCTGTTTTGCCTGTAAAAGAATGTTTTTTATAACAGGATCAATGTCTGCCCCTAAATTATCTTCTGTAAGCAAAATGTAAGCTCGGGCCACATCATATTCTTTTGGACCATGACACAGATTCATAAAGTCAATTACATAAATTTTTTCAGGATTTTGGGTAGAGTGGAGCAGGTTACCAAAATGAAAATCCCCATGACACAAAAACTCTCCGTCTGGTAAGGAATCAACATCAGGCGCTCCAAAATAGTTCAGATAATCTTTATAGGAAATAGGTTCAGTTGAACGCTGATTTATAAAATCCTTATGAATGGCAGCAAGAGTTTCCAACCGTTTTTCAACATATTCCCTATTTTGAATGTTGGCCATTACTTCCTGCAGCAAATCGTGACCGTCGATTTTTTCATATACAATGCCAGTTCTGCCATTCATCACATCGGAAAGAATTTCGTAAGCTTTTGGTGACGGAATACCCAGTTTATTTACAAGAGCCGAATTGTTAAATTCCCGGTGAATATCTTCTACCAGATAACCAGATTTGAAGAGTTTCAGGATTTTTCCTTCTTCATAATCATAAACTTCTGCAGTATTTCCAATAGCAATCTGTTTCATATCGTCTCCATCTAATTTTTAATTATACCACATTTCAAATTTGTAACCCACAGGCAAAAGAACCACTTCATTAATTCCGTCCAAGGGCACATAAAGTCCTGCCAAAGCTTTTATGCTGTTTACCATGCATTTTGGTATAGTTTTTATCTCAAAATCATTTTTTTCAATCGCCTGAACTGCACCTTTCATTTGACATAGTCATTATATAGTCATATAATATAACCATATGATGACTATAATTAAGGAGGCATTATGACAGCACCACTTTACGATATCAAAGCAAAATTTAGTGAATATGTAACAATGGCAGAAAATGGGGAAGTTGTGGAAATCACAAAGCACGGAACTACAACTGCCGTAATCATCAGTCTGAAAATGTTCAAGGAAATGAATGATGAGTATCAGGAACTGCATAAACCTAGTTTTGTGGAACAGGTAAGGAAATGGAGGCAAGAAACTGGCGGCCTAACGCAAGAAGAAGCTGAAGAATTTATCAAAGCTTGTGAAGAAGACAGACATAATGAACTTACAAATCCACACAGGGAGGAAAATCCATGGCTTTAAAACAGATTTATTTATTAGATACAAATATTGTTTCTGAACTTGCAAAACCATCTCCAGATGAAAAACTGCTAATAAACTTGGATGCTCAATCTTGTTTCTCTGTTATTTCATCTACGGTTTGGTATGAGATTCTAAAAGGAATTGCAATACTACCTGAGGGATCCACAAAATCTAAACTGGATAAATATGCAACAGAATATGTTCAGGCAGTTTTTCCAATTCTTCCATATGATGAGCATTGTGCTTCTTTGCAGGCCAATATCGATTCAAAAATGAAGGAAAAAGGAACACCATTACCTTATAAAGACGCCCAGATTGCCGCCACAGCCTTAGCAAACAACCTGATTCTAGTAACCAGAAACACAAAAGACTTTGAACCTATCTGCCGTGAATTCCCACTCCATGTGGAAAACTGGTTTGAATACGTCGAGTCAAGGCACGCTAACGCTTAAATCCCTGCCACCGTAAATAGTACAATGATATGCATTATCTTCATTCCAAAGCGGACACCCCTTTTCTCTTGGGAAAGGAAATTGACCTTCGGCTATAGAAGCGGCTACTTCAGGTTGATTTTCCATAATCCAGGCAGCCATATACAATGCTTCGCTTTCCATTAAATCTGGCTCAAAATTACGGCAGCATTCTCCACACCCATCTGCACAATAAAATTGAGATTTATCGTACCACACCTTTTGAGCAGCACTTATATTTTTATAAGCTTC
>JAEDFX010000138.1 GCA_016297805.1 Treponema sp.
CAGTCAGGGCAAATGAATTTTTGTGTTGCAACAGTTGTACGAGAGTTTTTACTAGCTCCAGCCATTATGTGCCTCCAAATCGAATATTCGTAACAAATATAATAATGAGATAAGGTAGATGTGTCAACGGTTATTAATAGTAAATTCTGAAAGTTTCATTGACACAAAATATTTAATTCGTTATGATAATATCAGTTAACTAATTTTTTGGGGGTCTCCAATTGGCAGGAAAACAGACATCTGCACAGAAAAGATACGCTCAGAGCGAAGTACGCAGACTTCATAACAAAGCTATTAAAAGCACATGTAAAACTTATGCAAAACAGTTTGTAGAAGCTGTACAGGCAAAAGATCAGAAGCTTGCTGAAGAAAAATATAAGAAACTTCAGAAAGAACTTGATAGTGCTCGTAGCAAGGGAGTTTTGACTCGCAATGCTGTATCACGCAAAAAGTCAAGAATGATGAATCTTTTCAATGTTACTTTTGCTTCAAAATAACATTTGATAGAAATGCTTTTTGGAATCCAGTTGGAGAATACTTCAACTGGTTTTTTTATGCTTAAATAGATTTAACGTAGTAACAAACGCAGGTAAAAAAATGAAAAATAAAAAAGTGACCAAAAATAATTTAGTTGAAAGTATCTATAATTCTTCGGAAATGAAACTTGATAAATCTGATATTCAACTGATAATTGATAATTTTCTTGGACAATTGAAAGTCTCTTTAGAGAATGGTTCAGTTATTGAATTAAGAGGTTTTGGTACTTTTGAGCCTCGTTTGCGAAAGGCTAAAACAAATGCAAAAAATCCTAGAACAGGAGAGTCCGTTCAGGTTGATGCTCATTATGTTGCTGCCTTTAGAGCAGGTCAGGAATTGAAAGAAAAGTTGTGGAATTTAAAAATTGATGATGAATAAAGAAAAATCATTTAATTGGACTCATTTTTTCATAAAAATATTATTTATTCTTATTTCTGCTTTTCTTTTTTTTATTGCAAATCCTAATCCAATTGTAAAAAAAGGTTTTCCTTTGGCCGGTTGGTTTATTTATTTGCCAGTTCTTATTTTGTTAAGAAATTGTTCAATTAAAAATGCCTGGATATATGGTGTGTTATATGGCTTGTTATCTTATGGTTCCTATGGTTATTGGTTGAACAGTTTTCATCCCCTTGGATTAATAATTGTCTGTATCTGCTATTCGGTTATTTTAGCTGTAGTTTTTACCGGATTAAAATTCATTGAATTAATCTTTAATAAAAATGCATGGTTAGTTCAATGGATTTTTATTTGTTCATACGACTATATAAAAACTTGTGGATTTATAGGTTTTAGTTATGGTGTAACAGCTTATACTCAGTGGACAAATCTTTATTTTATTCAAATAGCAGATTTGATTGGTGTTTTTGGCTTAAATCTGCTGGTAATTTTTCCATCGGCCTGGTTGTCTAATTTTGTATTACTAGAAAAAACTGAAAAGAAATTTTCACTTTACTGTGGTTCTGTATGGCTGGCATTGACTATTGCAGTTTATGTGTATGGATTTGTAGATGTAAGTAAAACAGAGAATAAAGAATTCAAGACATTAAAAGTTGTGGCAGTTCAAAATAATGAAGATCCCTGGAAAAACGGTCTTGGAGAATATTCAAAAAATATTCAGACTCTTAAAGAGCTTACAGACGAAGCATTGGATTTTTATCCAGATATTGATTTTGTGTTATGGCCAGAAACAGCAGTAGTGCCTTCTGTTATGTATCAATATTATAAACTTGTTGATGAAAATCGTTTTCGTGTAATTTATTCACTTCTTAATTATATAGATTCAAAAAAATCGATTTTTATAATTGGTAATTCTCATGAAGAAGAGAATAAGAAGAAAAATACAGATAGGTTTAATAATTCACTTGTTTTTGAACCAGGTAAGAATGTTGTTCCACCAGAACCTGAAATGTACTCAAAGATTCATCTGGTGCCTTTTACAGAATCCTTCCCGTATAAATATAAGTTTCCTGGTTTATATATAAAATTACTTGCAGGTGATACTCATATGTGGACTGAAGGAAGTGAATATAAGGTTTTCAATTATAAGGATTTGCATTTTTCTACACCAATTTGTTTTGAAGATACTTTTGGAAATGATTGCAGACAGTTTGTGAAAAATGGAGCCAGATGTTTTATGAATATGAGTAATGATTCCTGGTCAAAAAGTTCAGCTTGTCAGTATCAGCATCTTGCTATGTCTGTATTCAGATCTGTTGAAAATAGGGTTCCTACTGTAAGGAGTACATCCAGCGGTCAGACCTGTATTATTGATTATAATGGGAAAATTGTAAAAATGATTCCTGAATTCTGTGAAGGTTATGTTGTTGGGGAGATTCCTCTTTTAGAAAATGATTTTAGAGTATCAGTTTATACAAGCTGTGGTGATTTGTTTGGAAAACTGGAAGTAGGACTGTTTTTCTTCTTGTTGATAATACAAATAATTAACGTTATAATTAAAAGAAATCGTTGTAAAAGCAATATAAAATAGGTGTGATAATGGCTGAAAAAGCAGAAGTTGAAAAAAGAAATATTACAATTTTTGGTGAAGAAACAGAGTTTGATGGGGTTCTGGAATTTAAGGACAGACTCATGATAACTGGAAAATTTAACGGAAAAATTATTGCGCCTTCTGGAGATTTGGCTATAGATAAAAATGCTGTTTGTACAGTTGATTCTATTGATGCTAATTCCATCGTAATTTCTGGAAATATCAAAGGTAATATCAATGCTAACGAACGTGTAGAAATTTGTTCTGGAAGTGTTGTTGATGGAAATATTACAACTGCAAGAATTAGAATTGCCAATAATGTTGATTTTAATGGTGAAGTAACAATGCTTGAAAACGAACCAGAAGTTGATTTATTTTCTGTAGCATCATCAGAATATAAACAGGCAATGATTATTCATTCTGATGTGGTAAAATAACATTTTATATATGATTTCTTGACAGATAGGATAAAATTCAGTAATAATAACAGTACATTTAAGAGCAGGTGCTCATTTCTTTTTTTTACGTATAAAATCAATTAAAATTAATAATATTTAAAATTTTTTTATAATAATCTATACATCTTTATTTTTTATGGAGAATTTTTTTAATGGCTGCATTAAGAAGACGTCGTACTGAAGACGTAAGTGAAAATCAGGAGCCTGTAGAAGAAACTCAGGGAACTCTCGATTTTACTGCACAGGAAGAAGCCCCAGTTGAAACTGTAGAGGCACAGGAAGAACAAAAAACAGAAGAAAATCTGGAACAGCCTGCTGGAAGTGAGTCATCTGAAGAAGAACATGCAGATGCGGGTAAAGTAGTTGTAAAGAAGCGAAGAGTAGTTAAGAAGTCTGAAGAATCTGAAAATACTTCTTCAGGTGAAGAACATTCAAATCATAAGAAAGTTAATTCTGCAAATCCTAAATTCAATAAAAAACCAAACAATGGAAAGAAAACATATGGTGCAAGACCTTCTTATCCAACACCAACTGGTGAAGTTGCAGAATCTATTGTTGAAGCTGCCGCTGCAGCTGCAGCTTCTGAAGACAATGCAAATAAGCCACGTTTGTTGATTAATGATCTTACACTTAAATCTATGCCTGAATTGCGTGAGCTTGCAATGCAGTATGGTTTTGCTGCTGATGATTTGGCTCCAATGAAAAAACAGGATTTGATTTTTGTAATCCTTAAGGCTCATACAGAACATGGTGGAATTATTTTTGCTTCTGGTGCTCTGGAAATCTTGCCAGATGGTTATGGATTCCTTCGTTCTCCACAGAACTCTTATCTGCCAGGTCCTGATGATATTTATATTTCACCAAGCCAGATTCGTTTATTCAATTTGAAAACTGGTGATACAGTTTACGGACAGACTCGTTCTCCAAAAGAAGGTGAGCGTTTCTTTGCTTTGCTTCGTATTGAATCTGTAAACTTTGATGAGCCTCGTATTGCACAGACTCGTGTTCCTTTTGAAAATCTTACACCATTATATCCTGATGAAAAATTACGTCTTGAAACTGTATCTACAGAAGTTTCTACTCGCATTGTTGATTTGTTTGCACCAATCGGTAAAGGTCAGCGTCTGTTGATTGTTGCTCCTCCTAAAGCTGGTAAAACAATTCTTATGCAGAAGGTTGCAAATGCAATCACTACAAATAATCCTGAAGTTTATTTAATCGTGCTTTTGATTGATGAACGTCCTGAAGAAGTTACTGAAATGGAACGTGCAATTAAAGGCGAAGTTATTTCTTCAACTTTTGATGAACAGGCTACACGTCACGTTCAGGTTGCAGAAATGGTTTTGGAAAAAGCAAAACGTCTTGTTGAACATAAACGTGATGTTGTAATCCTTTTGGATTCAATTACTCGTCTTGCTCGCGCATATAACCAGACTGTTCAGACTTCTGGTAAAGTTCTTTCTGGTGGTGTTGATTCTAATGCGTTGTTCAAACCTAAGAGATTCTTCGGTGCTGCCCGTAATGTTGAAGAAGGCGGTTCTTTAACAATCATTTCTACTGCTCTTATTGAAACAGGTAGCCGTATGGATGAAGTTATCTTTGAAGAGTTCAAGGGTACTGGTAACTCAGAAATCAATCTGGACAGAAAACTTGCTGAACGTCGTTTGTTCCCTGCAATTAATATTAAGAAATCTGGTACACGAAAGGAAGAGTTGCTGCTTACTGAATCAGAATTGCAGAAAATCTGGATTTTGCGCAAGGTTTTGAATCCAATGGAAGATGTGGAAGTTACAGAGCTTATTCTTGATCGTATGAAGAAGAGTAAGACAAACGAAGCGTTCCTGGCATCAATGAATGCTGGAACTGCGGGAATGGAATGAAATTAGTCACGGATTACACGGATTAAATATTATATACATGAAATCCGTAACATCCGTATAATTCGTGACTAAAAATAATGCAGTTCTATTGCCCATTATTAATATTTTTTATATAATTATTAAATCATCTTGTGATATTATTTTTTAACTGGCTGACAGTGGCGAAATGATAGATGTGT
>JAEDFX010000139.1 GCA_016297805.1 Treponema sp.
GGGTCATCTGTATAAACCTTTTCAATATTAGAAAGATTTACGATTGTTTTAGCATCAAATTTTTCACCAAGATAAACTGCATCTGTATCTGTAGAGAATCCTGGTTTCCATCCAGAAGCTACCAAAACCTGACCGTCAAATGTCAAATCATCAAGAGTTGGATTATAAACGACATCATTTTTGCAGTATGCTCCAAAGCTTGCTTTTAATAACTGAGCATTGATACGTGTAGCCATAATTCCAATCCAGTCTGCTGCATTTGCATCATATGCTGCACCAGTTTTTTCACAAACTTCTTTATATCCGTTCTGATAAACACGTGCTGGAGCTCCACCACCTGCTACCAAAATCAAACGATTTGATTTATCTGAATCCAGCCATTTTGAACACATTGCCACAAATTTGCTCAAGAATTCTGAATCTGGTTTATCTGGTGCAATAATTGATCCACCTACACTTAAAATTTTAGTCATTAATATACTCCTTTTACCACTGGAACACCCCAGTAGCTGCTATATTTTGCTGTATTCTCATTTGATTCTTCCCAAATTGACTGAAGAGCAAAGCTTCTTGGATGCTGAACAATTTTATTATCTGCACTAAAAGGCTTAAGCTGATTCCAACCACGAGAGAAAGTTATATGATGAGAATCAATATTTCCAAAATAATAGTCCCTATCGCTTTCTATTCCGCTATCAGACCATTTTTTATATTCTAAGCCTGCACCCAATGCTGGGTCAACAGGAATCCATCCAACTTTATCAATATAAAATTCAGTCCACCAGTGAGACTGTGTCATTAAATCTGAACCTACAAGAACACCGCCATCAGTAAGAGCAGGAATTTCTGCAGCTCTAAGCAAGGCTGTATATATTACTGCAAAATCATATGCATCACCCTTAGATTTTTTCAGCAAATCAAGAGGATTATCATCGTTTTTGCGAATTTTTGATTGAATCTCAAAATTATCACACATATAGGAATAAATTAATCTTGCCTTTCGCCATGGATTTTTTTCACGACCGATTATCTTTTTTGCAAGAGCAACAACTTCTTCATTATCAGAAGGAACAAGATTATCTGAACGGCAAGCATTAGCTAAAAGTGACTTATTGGTTTCCTTATAGCTGCCAATTTTATCTGGATTAATATCTGTTGTAACCTCATAAACAGGCAGAACAAAAGTCTGTGTAAATACAGTTTTTGGAGTATTATTTCTAGACTTTGTAATCTGATGAATTAAATCATTCTGATAATTCATCAAAATTGGATTTGGAGTTGTTTCTGTAATCTGCACCTCTGGCTGTGAAGGCATTTCAAATGGAATTGGACAACGCAGAGTAATTGTAGAAACATCTGTCGTCACCACATCAGCAATATCTGCAGAATACTGAACAAGATATATCTTCTTATTGTTGAACTTCTTAATACCAGCATCCTTATTT
This sequence comes from Treponema sp., assembly GCA_016297805.1. Taxonomy (GTDB): domain Bacteria; phylum Spirochaetota; class Spirochaetia; order Treponematales; family Treponemataceae; genus Treponema_D. The sequence continues at coordinate 1,446 of JAEDFX010000139.1, forward strand.
ATTGTAATTGGCTTTGGATCAGACTGTTCTTTTTCTGTATCAACTACTACCACTCCAGTAGAAGCACCATCAGGAACGCACACTTTAATTTCTGTATTAGACCAGGAAAGATAATCAAAATCATCTTCATTAGCGGGAATCATGTTTTCTGTAAGCATTGTAATGTTTTTGTACTCAACTTTATCCAGATTTGTATAATCTACTGTAAACAGAACTTTTGATTGATTTTTTACATCTCCAAAATTGTTTCCCTGAATTACAAGAACTTCACCTACATTTACTTTTTCAGAAGAAAGATATGTAATAACTGGTTTTGATACCTGCTGAACTACAGGAACTGGAACAGGAATATCTACTTCATTTGCAAATAAAGCTGGTTTTGAGCGCAGTTCCTTTGTACCAACTACAACTAATCCATCCTGTACTGTTGCGGGAAGAACCAGTTTAATACAATTATCTGCCCAGGAAATATATGAACTTGCTGTAAGCTTTGAACCCGCAATTTCCACATAACTCATATCCCGAATATCACCGAAGTTCTTGCCGTGAATAAGCACAACATCTCCCGGAGAACCTACAGGGGGATTTACTGAATAAATTTCAGGAATTGGTTTTGTTTTATTGTTAATAAGAAAGATTGAGCCAAGAATTACTGCAATAATGAAAATAGCGATAGCACATCTTAACAATGGATATCGCCGAAATGAATAACTAAATTTTCCAGAAGAGTTCACTAATATCTACCTGATATTACAGTTCGAGGTACATTGATTTCTGTAACTACAGGAATCTCGCCTACGCCTGGGACTGTAATCCTTATCGAAATTGCCTCATCTTCTAACTCTGGACGGAATACTTCTACCTCTTTTACATTCTTAGTAAAACCGGTCTGTTCCTTTCTTTTAGATTCAGAAGATAAAACTGTATCATGTATATTACCCGAAACAAGCACACTTCTTCCACTATCAAATGAAACATTATTTGCCATAACTACAGAATTTCTTGCAGCAGTTACAGGAACCACTGTATTTACATTTGAAGCTATAGCAACAGAACCAGGATTACTAGCCGCAACAGATGATTTCAATCTTAATGGAACAATAAGAGCAAAAACAGCAGCTGCTGCAGCGGCAGATGCAATGTATTTATAATTAATATTTGTATTTTTCTTAGCTTTAGCGGCATTCTTACTATATGTCATTTTTATTTGCAAACGTTCAAAACTCTGGTCCATATAGTGTGAATCTGGAGTAATAGCTTCTGAATCAGCAGAAAGCATAGCACGAAGAGATTTTAATTTTTCCAGTTCTTTCTGGCAGGCAGGACAATTTTTCAAGTGAAGCTCATATTCTGCTTTAAAATGTTCTGGAAGTTCGTTATCTAAATAAACAGAATGGATATCTTTAGTCGGACAAAAAGACATTTTCTTCTCCTATTATCTTAACAAGCTGCTCCCTGGCTCTGAAAATGCGCACTTTTACATTTCCCTCTGTAATTCCAAGAACCTTTCCAATTTCCTTATAGTTAAGATCAGCATATTCTCTTAACATAATTACATCTTGCAGGTTCTTGGGCAATTTTTTCAAAGCTTCCTTTGCTTTATTAATTGTTTCCTTATGTAATAAATCTGTCTCTCCAGATTCAGATTTCCTATGATCTTCGTACAAAACCTTTTCATAGGCCTTGCGTTCACGATCCTTGCGTTTAACGTAATTCAACGAAGCATTTTTAACTACACGAATAAGCCAGTATTTTGCATCATTTAAGGATGGAAATACTAACCCCTTTTCATTTGCCTTAATCAAAGAATCGTGTGCTAAATCTTCTGCCGCTTCTTCATCATTTACTATTTTGTAGGAAATTTTGAAGAGCATCTGCATTGATGCATCGTAAATCTTTTTAAAATCAACTGGATTGCCTGCATTTACTGAAACAGCAATTTCAGACTGATTCTCATCTACCGAATTAAACACTTGAGTTTCCTAAAGGTTACAAAAATTTTGAAAAATTTATTGTCTTTTCCAAGTTGGACCGTTTGGTGTATCTATAATAATAACACCTCTAGCAGCGAGTTGGTTACGGATTTCATCAGCTTTTGCAAAATCTTTTGCTTTTTTTGCATCAGTACGAGCCTGAACCAAAGCGTTGATTTCTTCTGCTTCTGGGTCTCCTGCATGGTCATCAACAGCGGCTGCTGAACCTGCATTCATTTTTTCCTGTTCAGCAAGAGCTTTAAATCCGTTTTCGATTACACTAAGGCTTAAAACTGCATCCATCTTCAAGATTGCACTTAAAGCGTCACTAGCTTTTACACCACCCTTGCCGTTTGATTCCTTCTGCATTGCAGCCATAGCCACAGGAGTAGCCAGGTCGTTTTCCAAGCCTTCACGGAATTTTGCAAGGTTTTCTGACTGATAATCTATTTTGCCAAGAACATCTTTGAAATTTTCCAAAGTAAGTCCTAATTTTTCTTCATTGTTTGCTTTTGCAATAAGCTTTGCCACACGCTGATTCAATGCAGCACGTCCAGATTTTGCAGATTCAAGAGCATCCAGACTGAATACCAGCTGCTTACGATAGTGACCGCCCAAAAGGAAGAAACGGTAATCCAAAGGCTCAAATCCCTTATCCTTTAAGCTGAACCCTTTTTCTGCAGGTAAAGTTGTCTGAAGTGTAATAAAGTGTCCAGAAGATTTAGACATTTTTCCACCTTCAAGAATAAGGAATTCATTATGCATCCAGTAGTTTACCCAAGGACCTTCTTTTCTGTCTTCTTCAGTAAAGCTTCCTTCAGACTGAGCAATTTCGTTTGTATGATGAACTGGAACATGATCAATACCACCAGTATGAATATCAAAGTGCTTGCCAAGATATTTCATAGACATGGCAGAACATTCAATATGCCATCCAGGATATCCGCGACCCCAAGGAGAATCCCAAGTCATAGCCTGATCTTCAAACTTTGATTTTGTAAACCAAAGAACAAAGTCTCCAGGATTGCGTTTATTTTCATCAACAACTACAACCTTACGTTTTCCAGCACCGGCTTTTAATTCATCAAGATTTAAGTTAGCAAGCTTTCCATAATCTGGATAAGTAGAAATATCGTAATAAAGATTTCCACCAGCCATGTAAGTATGACCATTAGCTTCAATCTTTTTAATAAGTTCAATCATTTCGTCGATGTGCTCTGTAGCTTTACAAATTACATCAGGATGACGAATATTCAAGGCATCAATATCTGCCATGAAAGCATCTGTATAGAATTTAGCAACTTCAAGAACAGACTGATGACGTTCTGCGGCAGATTTTTTCATTTTATCTTCACCGTCATCAGCATCACCAGTAAGGTGACCAACATCAGTAATATTCATTACATGCTTGATGTCATAACCAAGCATCTGCAAAGTTTTATCAAGAACATCAAGAAATACGTATGCACGTAAGTTTCCAATATGAGCGTAATTATAAACTGTAGGACCACAACCATAAAATCCACAGTAGCCTTCTTTGATTGGCTTAAATTCCTGCATCTTGCGACCCATTGTGTTGTATAATCTTAAACTCATATTTTGTTCCTCT
>JAEDFX010000033.1 GCA_016297805.1 Treponema sp.
TTTATATTGTCACACGGATTCGAAAAATCTAACGATTTTTCAAAGTTGATGATTAAAATATAATAAGTGAGCTATAAAAAAGAAAGAAAATAAAAATTCTTTAAGGATTTTACGTTAGTAAAATCGAATCCGTGTGACATTTAATCTGTCACACTTAAAAATTAAAGCATAACTTTTCTAAGTTCGTATTCAACGATGTCTGAAGCTCCAAGAGACTGGAGTTTTGGCAACAATGTTGGAACTTCAGATTTTTTTACAGCAATTTTTACAGCATATCCGTTTCCTCCAAAGAGTGGAGAAACTGTTGGACTTTTCATCGCAGGGATTCCTTTAATCAAAGCATCAAAATCTTTTTCTGCAACGTTCATTTCCAGCATTACACGGTCACGGGCATTAAGAACTGTTTCAAACAGCATCTTAAGTTCCATGATTTTCTGTTTCTTTTCTGGATCATTCATAGCTTCTTTTGAAGCGTACATTCTTGTTGAAGATTCCATTAAAGTATCAACAATCTTAAGACGGTTAGCTTTTAATGAAGAACCAGTAGATGTATTATCAATCAAAATCTGAGCAATTGAATCATCTGTATCCTGAACAAAGCCTTCAGAAGTTCCCCAGGTACGGAAAATTGTACCATCAATTTTTTTATCTTCTACGTATTTCTTGCTTAATGACTGATATTCTGTTGCAATTGTTACAGGGCCTTTAAGTAATTTGTCATAATCACGAGCTTCTGGAATAGCTGCAACAATACGAACTGGGTCAAATCCCAAATCCATAATTTCTACAACTTTGTCTTCTACACCATTTTCGTAAACCCAGTCTTTTCCGCTGAAGCCTAAATCAGCCTTGTTGTTTGCCAAAAGCAAGCTTGTAATCTGTGGTTTTACAACCTGGAATGCTAAATCTTTCTGGTTAGTTGTTGGAAAATACTGTCTGTCAGGTAGATGGATTGAAATACCTACATCGCTTAATAATTCGTAAACCGATTCGTAAATTCTTCCCTTTGCCAATAAAATTTTCAATTTGTCCATTTTTTTCTCCTGACTTTTATCGTTTTGATTTATTATATAGAAGAAAATATCCTTGGGCAAGGCTAACGGATTTTTCCGGGCCGCTCTTATTGTATATTTTACAAGAATTTTAAATTATGAGTTTACTCACTTGTGTTTTACAGTTTGTATGGTATCATATTTACTGGTAAAATGAGCGAAAGTTTAGCATCTAAAACCTATGATGAATTTTTTCTAGATAATACATTAAAGGTTAATAAAACAGTTCAGATTATTCTTCTCAGTGCAATTCTTATACCTTTGTTTTTTGTTATTGGTACTCTTGTTAAACTTTGGGATATTCCATATTCTTACTGCCTTTTTATGCTTTCTTTTGAAGTAATTGTTTCAATTATAATAACAATCCTAAATAAATATACGGTGCTCCATAAGGTTGCAATGTATTTTGGAGTTATATCCGTATCCATATTTGTAGGAATTATGGCCTTTAAAGGGATAGTTCGGTTGAGTATTTCTTATGCCTTTGGAACTATAATCAGCTGTCTTTATTATAATAAAAAACTTACGATTACAACCTGTATTATCAATTATTTTCTGAGTATTGGAATTACTTATTTTCAATCTGCTGGAAAAGATGTAGTAGTTTATGGTTTATATACAAGACCACAGTACATTGTTCAGATGGTAATTGGACTTACAATTGAATTTGCATTTCTTTTGCTTATTGCCGCAACAACGGCAAAGCTTTCTCAAAGAACCATGGCAAAATTGATGGAATCTTTGATAGAACGTGATAAAGCTTTTGATAGTTTGAACAATCAGAATAAAATGATTATTCAAATTAACTCTGAGCTTGAAGAGAAAAATATAAAGCTTGATCAGACTCAGTATGAAATCATTCAGTTTGTTGCTAAATGTCTTGGTAGTCATGATTTATTCACAGGTCGTCACGTAATTCATACTCAGAAGTACGTAAAAGTGATTTGTAAAGAATTAAAAGCAAATGGTTTTTATACTGAAGAATTGACTGAACAGAATATTCAGTTGTATCAGACAGCAGCTTTTTTGCATGATATTGGAAAGATTCATATTCCTGAAGGAATACTTAATAAAATAGGAAAGTTTACTCCAGAAGAATTTGAGATGATGAAGTGTCATCCAGAAGAAGGAAAGAAACTCATCGAGGCCTTGCCAGAAATTGATGACGGCATTTTCAATAAAATTGCAATTGATATGGCATATTGTCATCACGAAAAATGGGATGGCTCTGGATATCCAAGAGGAATTTCGGGAAAAAACATTCCTCTATGTGCAAGAATTATGGCTGCGGCAGATGTTTTGGATGCTCTTATTAGTCAGCGTTTGTATAAAGATCCAATGTCTATAGAAGAAGCTATGGAAGTATTAAATAAGTCTAAAGGTGGACATTTTGAACCTTGTATTGTAGATGCCGTTATAAAAAATTCAAATCTTATTGCTCTTATTGATGGGGATTTTAAAACTACAGAAGCCGCTACAAATAATAAAGAATTAGAATGGTGGCAGAAGTACCACGATAGTTTGGAAAAATAATACATAAAGGAAAGTGAAATGCCAATTACAAAATATTTGGAAAGAAATGCTGAACAGTTTGGTAACGATTGTGCTCTGGTGGAATTAAATCCAGAAGTAAAAGAAAATCGCAGAATGACCTGGAAAGAGTTTGAATTGACTCAGCCTGAGCCAAATCTGCCATATCGTCGTGAAATCAGTTGGAAAATTTTTAATGAAAAAGCAAACAGATGTGCTCATTATTTGCTGGAGCGTGGTGTTCGTCGTGGAGATAAAGTAGGAATTTTAATGATGAACTGCCTTGAATGGCTTCCTATTTATTTTGGTATTTTGAAGACAGGTGCGTTGGCAGTTCCTTTAAACTTCCGTTATGCATCTGATGAAATTGAATATTGTCTTGGTCTGGCTGATATTTCCGTACTTTTCTTTGGTCCAGAATTTATTGGTCGTCTTGAAACAATTTCTGACAAAATTATGAAAGGTCGACTTTTGATTTATGTAGGAGAAGGCCGCGAACCAACTTTTGCAGAAAACTATGTAATGTCTGCCATGAATTATTCATCAGAAAATCTTGATATAGAAATTACAGATGAAGATTACGGTGCAATTTACTTTAGTTCTGGAACAACAGGCTTCCCAAAGGCTATTTTACATAAACATAAGGCTTTGATGCATTCGGCTGCTTGTGAACAGAATCATCATGGTCAGAAAAAGGATGATGTTTTCCTTTGTATTCCACCTTTGTATCATACAGGCGCAAAAATGCACTGGTTTGGAAGCTTGATTAGTGGTGGAAAGGCAGTTCTGCTGCGAGGCACTAAGCCGGAAATCATTCTTAAGGCTGTTAGTGATGAAAAATGTACAATTGTATGGTTGCTGGTTCCTTGGGCTCAGGATATTCTTATTGCTCTGGAAAAGGGAGAGTTGAATATAAAAGATTATAATCTTGACCAATGGAGATTGATGCATATTGGTGCTCAGCCTGTTCCTAAGAAATTGATTGAAGATTGGAAAAAGTATTTCCCTCATCATGATTATGATACAAACTATGGTCTTTCAGAATCTATAGGGCCTGGTTGTGTACATCTTGGTGTTGGAAATGATCATAAAATTGGTGCAATCGGTATTCCAGGTTATGGCTGGAAGGTTCGTATTGTTGATGAAAAGCGAAATGATGTAAAACAGGGTGATGTAGGAGAACTGGCTGTATTTGGTCCAGGTGTAATGGTTGAATATTATAAAAATCCTGAAGCTACTGCAGAAACTATGGATAAGGAAGGCTGGCTCTATACTGGAGATATGGCAATGATGGATGAAGATGGATTCATTTATCTTGTTGACCGTAAAAAAGATGTAATCATTACTGGTGGTGAAAATATTTATCCTGTACAGATTGAAGATTTCCTTCATAAAATGCCTCAGATAAAGGATGTTGCTGTAATTGGTCTTGCTGATGAACGTCTGGGAGAAATTACTGCTGCAATTATTGAACTGAAAGATGGTGTGGAATGTACAGAAGAAGATGTAAATAATTTCTGTATGGATTTGCCAAAATATAAACGTCCAAAGAAGATTATTTTCGCAAAGGTTCCAAGAAATCCAACAGGAAAAATCGAAAAACCAAAGTTGCGAGACATGTACAGAACTGTAGATCCATTTGCGGTTATGAAGTAATGTGCGAGTTTTGCATAGCAAAACTCGGTAAGTTCGCGAAGCGAACGACATCCGTTTGCTAGTATGAGAAGCTAGTTTTGTGAAACAAAACTAGGTAAGCACGCGAAAGCGTGCGACATCCGTTTGCTAGTATGAAAGGCTACGTTTGCATATGTAACAACAAAATTCTGTTGTTATTTAGAAAATACGTGATATAATTAAGGGTACTTAGTTAATTTGAATTTATTAGTGAGGTAAAAATATGGAAAGAATGCAGTGTGACAGTTGTGGACATGTTTATGATAAAGATGAAGGAGATGCAAAAAACGGTGTAGCTCCAGGAACAGCATGGGCAGATGTACCAGCTAGCTTCAAATGTCCAGAATGTGGAGCCGGTAAAGAAGTATTCATTATCGAGTAAGCCTAACATAGCAAATGCTAAAGGACAGTCCAGTGGACTGTCCTCTTTTTTTTAAACTTAGTCTTTTCCAATATCAAAGAAATTGCAGTTATCATTCAGATATTTGAAAGAAACAGATTTAAGCTTCAAGCCATTCTGCGCAATATACAATCTGTTTACGCAGAATCTGTTTGGACATATAAGTGGCTTGGTAAGAGAAACATCTTTTCCACCAGTACCATTGAAAGTAAATCCAACTGCAGGAATTCCCTGATAGAACATTGTTACAGGAATCTGAGCGGTTTCACTCATTTCTGAACTTCCTGTTAATGTCATTTCGTAAGTTCCAGGTGATGTAACATCAAGTGCAACTGTAATATTTGAATTTCCCTTACATTCTTTATCAGATAAATCAATTGTTAGTCCCTTTTCCTTATTAAGCTCGATGAATTGAATATCATTCATATCAATGTCATCAGGATTTTTAGGTCGGTTAATAATTTCAATCTTATCTTCAGTTCCAGTAAGTCGTTTCATTGCTTCCACAGTCATAGCCTGACGACAAACATTCATGGCACTTCTCTGCAGCTCTCCACGGCTAAGTTTTCCCGCTTTAAGAGATTCAAGTGTGTTATCACCATCAATATTTTCTTTACCAGATGAACAGCACATGTACAAATCATTCTGGGCTTTTATCATACCACAGAAGTTGTGCTGATTCTGTTCAATGCCTTCCTCACTGATTGTTGCCCACCAGTCAGTCATTACAATACCTGTAAATCCCCAGTCCTTGCGGAGGATTGTAGTATTCAAATCATAGTTACCGGCTGTAAAGATCCCATTTACCATGCCATATGTAGTCATTACAGAGTCAGCCCCGTTTTCTATAGCAATTTCAAAGCCCTTCAAATAGATTTCCCGGAGAGCTCGTTCAGAAGCTACAGAGTTATGATTGCGGCGGTTTGTTTCCTGATTGTTTCCACAGAAGTGTTTGATTGTTCCTGTTACACCTTCTGACTGTAAGCCCTTTAGCATTGCAGAACCAATATGACCTGTAAGATAAGGATCCTCACTGAAGTATTCAAAATTACGGCCATTTAATGGATGACGATGAATATTCATTCCAGGTCCAAGAAGATTATCAACTTTGTTGGCTTTCATTTCTATACCAGTAAAGGTGTACAATTCTGTTACCAGCTGACGGTTGAAAGAACATGCAAGAGAAGTTCCATTTGGAAGAGAAAAAGCTTTTACTCCACAGTCAATACGCATTCCAGAAGGACCATCATCACAACAGCAGGTTGGAATTCCTAATTCTTTATTGAGGCGAGGAGAAACTCCGCCGTAAGCTGAGGCAGTACCAGGAGTTACAAGGCTGGAACCCATTCCTTCTCCACGACATATACAGCTTAAATCTTCATCTGTAAACTGTGCCACAAACTGTTCCATTGTACATTTTCCAGCCTGAACATCTGCCAGCACAAATTTTGTATCTGTAACCTGAGGAATTTCTGCAGGAATACGTTCTGCACGGCGTGTATGCTGGGATGTCTCATATTTAGGAGCTGGTTCCATTTTAAGAACTGTTTTTCCGTTTTCCAGTGAAGCATGTATTCTTTCAAAATCAGCATATGGTGCAAGAGCCTGTTCGCACTGCTTGATTACAATAAGTGCCGGGAGATTGAAGGTAAGAGCAGGGGCAGCAGAACGAACATCTGATCCTGCGTATACAACGTAATCACCTTCTTCCAAAACCCATGCAGATTTTTTTCCTGTAACTCCGCCGTCATCATAAGAAGCGAATGTTTTATAAGGAATTTCAACCTTAAGATTTTCTGATTCATTTGGTGTCAGTTCTTTTGTTTTATCAAAACCACAAAGTACACGGGCAGCTTTTCCCAGTTTACCGTTTGGAGCCTGAATGTAAAGCTGTAAAACTTCTTTTGCATTGGTTTTTCCAGTGTTTGTGATTTTTACTTCAACAGTAACTGTCTGGGCTTTATCATCATTTTGGGCAGATATAACTTCAGTTTTGAATGTAGAATACGAAAGTCCATAGCCAAAAGGATAGAGAACCTTGTCTTTTGCAAAAGTTTCAAAATATCGATAACCTACGAAAATATCTTCTTCGTAAGTGTTTCCTGCAGGATTTCCAAAGTTCTTGTCAGATGGATAATCAGAAATTGATTTTGCAATTGTGTCTGACAGTTTACCGCTAGGAGAAACTTTTCCAGTTAAAACATCAGCTGTTCCTAGCCCTCCCAGCATACCGCCCTGCCATACATACATAACTGCATCAGGCTGATACTGTTCAACAAAAGTCATATCAATTACGTTGCCAACATTCAAAAGTACAACAACTTTTTTAAAGCCTGCACGAACCTGTTTAAGCATATCAAGTTCGCCTTCAGAAAGATTATAAGAGCCTGCTTGTGCAGAATTGTCCTTTTCTTCTCCGGCAGTACGTCCAATAATTACAATGGCAACATCACTTTCTTTTGCAGCATCCTCTACCATCTGTTTTGTAAGAGGCATTTCGTCCTGACTCCAGCGTTCATGTCCCCAGCCAAGTCCTTCATCATAAGGATTAGTTTTTTCCCATTCAGTATAAGCTTCCTGAAGCTTTTTATTTACGATAACGTTGCTTTCTTCCAGGCCTTCAACAATGCTGTAAACATGATTTACGTTTACCATTCCTCCTGAGCCTGTTCCACTTTTATAGTAATGATTCTGAATACGTCCAAAAACAGCGGCTTTTGCGTTTTTTTCCAGAGGCAGAACATTGTTCTTATTTTCCAGAAGAACACAGCCTTCACTAATTGCCTGACGGGCAGCTTCTTCATATTTTTTCCAATCTAAAGTCTTAGTCATAAAAAACTCCTGAATTTTCTATATTATAGACAATATTAAAGTATGTTTATGAAACTTGAAAGAAAAAAAGTATTTCAAAATTGTAAAAATAGAGTTAAAATCGAATTCAATTATTTAATTGTTAAGGGTACAAAATGAAACAACTTTTATTGGGAAATGCAGCTGTTGCTCGAGGTCTTTATGAAGCAGGCTGTGAAATCATTTCCAGCTATCCTGGAACTCCAAGTACAGAAATTACAGAAGAGGCTGCCAAATTCAAGGAAATATATTGTGAATGGGCACCAAATGAAAAGGTTGCGGTAGAAACAGTTTTTGGTGCGGCTCTGGCAGGAAAACGTGCTTTTGCAGGCATGAAGCATGTTGGTTTGAACGTTGCTGCCGATCCTCTTTATACTGCAAGTTATGCAGGTGTAAATGCAGGTCTTGTTATTGGTGTAGCAGATGATCCAGGAATGCATTCATCACAGAATGAGCAGGACAGCCGTCATCATGCAATTGCTTCTAAAATTCCTATGATTGAACCAAGTGACAGTCAGGAAAGTATTCAGTTTATGAAGCTGGCTTATGAAATGTCCGAAAAGTTTGATACACCAGTTCTGTTCAAAATGTGTACAAGAATTGCCCATTCTCAGAGTATTGCTGATTGTGGTGAACGAGTTGCACAGCCTGTAAAGCCTTACGTAAAAAATATTCAGAAAAATGTAATGACTCCTGCAAATGCAATCCGCAAGCATCCTATTGTAGAACAGAGAAATAAAGATATTGAACTTTGGTCTATTGATTGTGGGTTGAATAAGATTGATAGAGGAAACGATTCTTCAAAAGTAGGAATTATTACCTCATCAACATCTTATCAGTATGCTAAGGAAGTTTTTGGTGATTCTATTTCTATTTTGAAATTGGGACTTGTAAATCCACTTCCAGAAAAAATGATTCGTGATTTTGCTGCTGGTGTTGAAACTCTTGTAATTATAGAAGAACTTGATCCAATTATTGAAAACTTCTGCCGTAGTCTTGGATTGAAAAACGAAATTCACGGAAAGGATTTGCTCCCAATCTGTGGAGAATTCAGTCAGAATCTTTTGCGCCAGTGTTTGAAAGATATGGTGCCAGTTGCAGGTGAAATTACTACTGGTGAAAAAATTGAAAATCTTCCAGTTCGACCACCAATTATGTGTGCAGGCTGTCCTCACCGTGGAATTTTCTATGTTCTTTCTAAACTCAAATTGAACGTTATGGGAGATATTGGTTGTTATACTTTAGGTGCGGCTGCTCCTTTGTGTGCAATGGATATGAACCTTTGTATGGGTGCATCGGTAAGCTCTCTTCATGGCTGGAACAAGGCTCTTCCAGAGAATGAGAATAAATCTGTATGTGTAATTGGTGATTCTACATTCGTTCATTCGGGTATTACAGGACTTGCTACAATTGCCTATAATCAGTCTAACTCTACAGTTCTAGTACTTGATAACTCAATTACAGGTATGACTGGACATCAGCAGAATCCTACAACTGGAAAAAATCTTTATGGTGATCCAGCTGGTCGTATTGATCTGGAAGCTTTGGCTCGTGCAATAGGAATCAATCGTGTTCGGGTTGTGGATCCTTATGATTTAGAGACTTGTGAAAAAGTTTTGAAGGAAGAACTGGCTGCAGCGGAACCTAGTGTTATCATCAGCCGTCGTCCTTGTGCATTGTTAAAGGGTGTTAAACATAATCCACCTTTGAAGGTTGCAGAAGATAAATGTAAATCTTGTAAAATGTGTATGAAGATTGGTTGTCCTGCAATAAGCATGAAAGGTGGAAAAGCTAAGATTGATTCAACTTTGTGTGTTGGCTGTGGCGTTTGTACACAGATGTGTAAGTTCAGTGCTTTGGAGAAATAATTATGACAAAAAATATAATGATAGTTGGTGTAGGCGGTCAGGGGGCCTTGCTTGCTTCTAAAACTTTGGGACAGGTGCTTCTGGATGCCGGATATGATGTAAAAGTCAGCGAGGTTCATGGTATGAGCCAGCGTGGTGGTTCTGTTGTAACTTATGTTCGATTTGGAGATAAGGTTTATTCTCCAATTATTGATAAAGGTGAAGCTGATTTTATTGTAAGCTTTGAATTACTGGAAGCTGCCCGTTATACAGAATATCTTAAAAAAGACGGACAGATTGTTGTAAATACCCAGCAGATTGATCCAATGCCTGTAATTACAGGTGCTACAGAATATCCAGAGAATTTAGTTGATACAATGAAATCTAAGGGAATAAAAGTTGATTCTTTAGATTGTCTTTCTTTGGCAGAACAGGCTGGAACTGCAAAATCTGTAAATATTGTTCTTATGGGACGACTTTCAAAGTATATGGATTTCCCAGAAACTGCATGGCTTTCTGCTATTGAAAAGCTGGTAAAACCACAGTTCCTGGAAATGAATAAAAAGGCTTTTATGCTCGGACGAAATCAATAAATCTCTTGAATGCCTCTTTGCCCTGTGCAGTGTGGAAACTGAGTTACAAAATCCAGCAGCCGTTCAAAGGTTTTATTTAATATCATCCAGAACAAATGGTGTATCCTGATAAACGTAGTAGTTCAGCCAGTTTGAATAGAACAAATGAGCAGTAGCTCGCCAGTAGCTTGTTGGCATTCTATTTACATTATTTGTTGGAAAATAATTCTTAGGAAGAGGCACTTTCATACCCTTGTCAGTATCACGGAAATATTCCTGAGAAAGAGTAAGAGTATCATATTCAAGATGTCCAGTCATAAATACGCTGCGGTTATCTTTTGATTTAATGATTGTAACACCGGCTTCTGCACTTTCAGCAAGAATTTCCAGCTCAGGGCATTTTAAGATATCTTCCTTGTGAAGCGTTGTATGGCGGCTCTGTGGAATAGGGAATGTATCATCAAAACCTCTAAGAAGTGGATCTCCTTCTGTAGCACGTTCGTTCATAAAGATACCAGACATCTTATTTTCTAATCCGTACTTTTTGATTCCATAATGATGATAAAGACCTGCAAAACATCCCCAGCAAAGGTAAAGTGTGGAGTAAACGTTCTTTTTTGTATAATCCATGATTTTGCAAAGCTCATCCCAATAATCAACTTCCTCAAAATTCAGCTGTTCAACAGGAGCTCCAGTAATAATCATACCATCAAATTTTTTCTGCATAAGTTCTGTAGAACTGATGTAGAATTTATCCAGATAACTTTCATCAGTATTTTTGCTGACATGGTCCATTCTTACCAGAGAAATTTCAATCTGCAAAGGAGTATTTCCCAAAAGACGCAGCAGCTGAGTTTCAGTAACTTCTTTTGTAGGCATAAGATTAACAATTGCAATTTTAAGTGGACGGATTTCCTGTGTTTCTGCACGGTTTTCTGTCATAACAAAGATGTTTTCTTTTTCAAGAGTAGCTCTTGCTGGTAAATCTGAATGAATTCTTATAGGCATAAGGGCATTATAGCAGAAATGACCAGTATTTGCTATAATCTTGGTTATGGAAATAGTATACGACCGCAAAGCTGCAATCAAAAAGCTTAAACTGTTGACATTCGGACCAAAGGCCAATGTAGATAGTTTTAGAGCTAAACTTGATGAAAATTATAAAACAACATTTCTTCCAAATGGAGTAGAGCGTACAGAGTATAAATATGGAAACATTGAATGCGATGTGCTTGCTCCTGAAATTTATTCGTCAAACAGAGTGATGCTTTATATTCACGGTGGCTCTTTTGTAGGAGGTTCCCGTGTTGCATATCGTAGCTTCTGTTCCTCTCTTGCAACTAAATGCTACTGTCGTGTTGTTGTTCCAGAGTATCGTCTTGCCCCCTCATTTCCGTATCCTGCTGCAAATGAAGACATTCAGGGAGTTTTTAAGGCATTATTTACAGAAGAACAGATTGCCTGCTCGTTAAATACAGAAAAAGGTGCTCGTCCTGTTTTACCAGAAATCATTATTGCGGCTGATAGTTCTGCTGCTTCAATTGCCTGCTCTTTGATTTTTAATCTTACTGAACGTTATCGTAATTGCATAAAACAAATGATTCTTTTTTCTCCATGGTTAGATGTTTCTCAAAATTCAAAACTAATTACAACAAAAAAAATAACTGACGAAGTAATGAGCGGCGAAATTTTAAGAAAAAGTATTTCACTGTATACGGTTGAAGAAAATACAGCTTTACCTTTTGTTTCACCAGTTTTAGCTTCCAATGATGATTTGAAGAATTTTCCTAAAACTTACATACAGATGGGAGAAAAAGAGATTCTCCTTGAAGAAGCAAAAAACTTTGCAAAGATACTTAATGATTCAGGTACTGAATGTGAACTGGATGTTTGGCCAAATATGATGTTTATGTTCCAGATGGCAGATGAATATCTTCATGAATCTCATCTGGCATTAGATAGAATTGGAAAGATAGTTACAGAATATACAGCCGGCCAGGAAGCTGTTGAAATTGAAAATAAACCAAAACTGGAACACAGTTTAAAATCGGAGGCATAGGAAATGGAACTTTTATCACCTGCAGGAAATGTTGAAAAATTATCTTATGCTTATGCCTACGGGGCAGATGCTGCTTATATTGGTCTTAAGAAATTCTCACTGCGTGTTAAGGCAGACAATTTTTACGAGGATGAATATAAAAAGGTAATAGAACTTAAAAATAAATATCCAGGAAAACGTCTGCATTGTGCCTTGAATATTTCTTTCCATGATGAAGAAATAGATGCTCTTAAACAGAATCTGGATTATTTTCGCCAGTATCCAATTGATGCTTTTATTGTTCAGGATATAGGTATTGTTCCACTTTTACAGAAGGAATTCCCAAATGCGGAGCTTCATCTTTCTACTCAGGCTAGCTGTGTAAACTCAGAAGCGGTAAAAATGTATAAATCTATTGGATTTAAACGAGTAGTTCTTGGTCGCGAGATTTCTTTAAATCAGATTCGCCGTATTAAAGATTCTGTACCTGATATGGAACTTGAAACCTTTGTTCACGGTGCTATGTGTATCGCATATGCCGGACGTTGCCTTATGAGTGCATATCTTACAGGACGCAGCGCCCAGAGTGGATTCTGCAGTCATACCTGCCGTTGGAATTTTAATCTTACAACAGATCAGAAAATCATAACTCCAGATATGGCAAAAGCAATTGCTCAGTCTGGTTCATTGCAACTGGAAGAAGAACAACGACCTGGAGAATACTTCCCTGTTTTTGAAGGTGAAGATTTTACAGCAATTCTTTCTTCAAAAGACCTTCGTATGATTGAACATCTGGCAGATTTGCGAGATTCAGGTGTAGATTCTTTAAAAATTGAAGGCCGCATGAAAAGCGTTTACTATGTTGCCATGGTTACCCGGGCCTACAGAAAAGCCCTTGATGCTTTGGATGGAAAGCTTACACAGGAAGAAGCAGCACCTTTTATAGCAGAACTGGAAAATGTAAGCCATCGTAAAAGTACAACAGGTTTCTACTATAATAAAGCCGATGCCGACGAAACTACAGTTGGGGCCAGTGACAGTAAATATCAGCTGGCGGCAGAAATTGGTGATGAAGTAAAAGATGAAGCATTTGAAAAACTTTATTCAGAAAGTCAGCGCCGTTATGCAGAATTCAAAAAGAATCTGGATGAAATGCATCCTGCAGCTCGTGAAGCCCGCCTTAAGGATCTGGAAATTCATACTGATCGCAATGTAGTTCCTTTTGAAAAAAAAGAAGGCTGGTACATGTATGAATGTACTGCAATGAATATGATTAAAGCCGAAGATGAAATAGAATTTGTTTCACCGGAATTCTGCAGTCTTGCAGCAAAACCGGGAGATTGGGAAGTAATCAGTTCTGAGACCGGACTTAAATTGAACTGGGTTTGCGATGGTCATCCTGCAGTAATTTACACAAAATACAAATTGCCTGATGGAACTTTACTTCGCACGTTAGATCCTGATTATGTTGAAGGACAGATTCGGGATACGGGGCGTTAGAATAATAAAATCAGCAGTTTTTAGCTGATTTGTATACACGCTAGTTTTCACTATCAACATCCCACTGAACTTCAACATTTCGCGAACCCTTATTAGGAATTCTGTGATAAATCAGACAGTCAGCTCTGTGAACAGTTACACCTTTTGAGCGTGTTACATATCCAACAATAAGCTGAGGGTAGTGTGGGCGACAGCATTGTGCAATATTATATAGAACGTTTTTATCACCTTGAACCAGAACTCCACAGTTTTTGTGAACAATAGGTTGTTCCTGTTTTTTGCCAGCTTTAGGACGGCGCTTTGGAAAAGGTTTTGAATCTCCCTGTCCGTTTCCCTGAGTCTGCAAATCTGCTTCCTTCTGGGCATTCAGTCTTTCACTAAAAGTAGGGTCATTGGTCATGAGCCAGGAGTGAATCTTCTGATGTGCCTTAGAAGTTTTTACCAGCTTAAGCTGAGCTTCTGTAGGATGAGCCTGAGGATTTGTAATGATTTCAATAATCTGAGTATTTTCCAGAGGCCTTGCCAGCGGGATAATCTTTCCATCAGCCTTCGCAGCAATGATTTTTTCACCGATAGCTGAATGAATTGCGTATGCAAAATCTATGGCAGTTGCACCGTGAGGAAGCTTACGAACATCTCCTTTTGGAGTGAAAACATAAATTTCATCACCCAAAAGTTCATTTTTAAGAGTGTTAAAGGTCGCTTCATCAGTAATATCAGTCTGTTTGAATTGCTGCAGCTTGTTGAAAATGTCCAGTTTATCAGCTTCTACCAAATCATGATTTGTTCCCTTCTTGTATAACCAGTGGGAAGCAATACCATGTTCAGCCATATTGTGCATGTCATAAGTACGAATCTGAATTTCCAGAGGCTTGCCTTCACAAATTACAGTTGTATGTAAAGACTGATATCCGTTTGACTTTGGCATAGCAATATAATCTTTAAAGCGGCCATCCATAGGTTTCCATAAGCCATGAACAATACCTACAAGTGTGTAACATTCTGCAGGAGTATTACACAGAATTCTCAGCGCAAGTAAATCATAAAGCTCATTAATTTCCTTATTGCGCTTTCTCATTTTCTGGTAAATTGAATAATAATGCTTTGCACGGCTTGTAATAGTAACCTGCATACCCATTCTTTCAGCAGATTTATAAATACTGTTAACCGCCTTTTCCAAATATGCCGCTCGTTCTTCCTGGGACTGAGCAATTACTTCTTCAATCTGTTTATATACAGCAGGATTGTTGTAGCGAAGACTCATATCTTCAAATTCATTTTTTTCCTTCTGCATTCCAAGGCGATCAGCTAAAGGAGCCCAGATTTCTATAACTGCTTCTGCCAGTGCTCTCTGCTGTTCATTTGAAAGGCTTGAAATATTGCGGATTCGGTCCAGACGGTCAGATAGAGTAAGCAGAATAACCCGGGCATCATCACACATAGCAAAAAGCATTTTTCTGATAGCATCTGATTCATGGAGAGTCTTTGCATTCATAGGAAGTGCAATAATTTTATTTGTAGTAAGGAGAATTTTTGCAACGCTTTCCCCAAATTCAGTCTTAATAAAGTCAGGATTTATGTCGAACTTATGGATAGGGTGTAAAAATCCTGCAACGACAGTATCAGCATCAAGACGATTTTCTGCAAGAATATTTGCAACTCGTAATGGATGCATATAGTAGGGCTTGCCGCAATCTCTGCGAATACCCTTTGTTTTTTCTATGAGAAGATTCCAAGCTTTTAGAATACGCTGATTGTCCTGCTCATTGTAATTATCATTGACTTTGAAAAACTCAGTGATTAAAGCATCAGGATCTTCTTCAGAAGCTTTGAAAACATACTCGTTTGCCATGGATTCCTCCCTTTTTTTAATATATTTCAGATTTGAATATAACAATTTTTTCTACATTATAACAGTAATTTTTTGAAGGATTAATTGTTTGTTATTATAGTTTATTAGACAGAGGATAAAAATGAAAAAGAGTTTTCTGGTTGCTGGTTTTGTATTGTTTGCAAGTGGCATTTTATTTGGGCAATCTGTAGAAAATGGCTCTGAACCAATTGTGCTTACAGTAGATAAAGCTGTAGAACTTGCTTTGCAGAATAATATTACCATAAAGCAAAGTAAAATGGATTTAGACATGCTGGAGCTTAGGGATTCTTTTTCATGGAATGGCATAAGTCCAAGTCTTTCCTTATCTGGTGGTGTAAACGGTAGTAAAGCCGGAACTTTTGATACATTTGCAGATTCTGATCCAACTGTCAGCTGGTCTGCCAGCGGTTCTGTAAGCTTGAATTTTACACCAGCTCTTGCAACCACAATTAAATCTGCAAGACTGGATTATGAATCAGGACAGATGTCCTACGAAAATACCCGTCGAAGTATTGAACTGAGTGTCCGCAAAACTTTTTATTCATTACTTTATTTTAATGAAAATCTGGAACTTCAGCACCGCAGTCTTGAAACAGCACGCCAGACTTATGAATCAAATCTTTCAAAATTCAATCAGGGAAGACTTTCAGAAATGAACCTGCTTACTTCACAGTATAACTATGAAAGTAAAATTCCTGCAGTTACAAATCTTCATACAACCTACGAAAATAATCTGGATAATTTTAAAATCATTCTTGGACTTGATTTAAATGATGAAATTGAACTTACAGGCAGTCTGGTAGAATTAGCTGCCGCAGAATTAAATAACAAGCTGCTTGATGTAAATATTGAAGAACTTCCTTCTATAAAAAAGTTGTTGAAAAATATTGAAAGCTCAGAAAACAGTCTTATGGCAACCCGATTTTCTGCCTATGGCCCATCACTTTCTTTGTCTGGAAGTGCTGGAACAAATGGAGGAATAAAACCTTCATCAGATCCAAGAGTTTCAGTATCTTATTCAGCTACAGTCCGTATTCCACTAGATGGTTATCTTCCATGGTCAAACGGCTCTGTAAGTGTGCAAGCTCAAAAGGAATCTCTGGAAAAGCTTAAACAGAATCTGGAACAAACAAAAAAGACAACAGAAATTTCAATTAGAAACAGTTATAATGCAATTAAGCAGGCAAAGGCTCAGCTTGCTGTGTATGAAAAAAATATGGAGCTTATGCAGAAAACTTATGATATGACCCGGGCATCTTACAATGCAGGTTCAACAGATTTCCTGACTCTACAGAAAGCCGAAGATAATCTCTATCAGGCAAAATACAATGTAGAAAATCAGAGATATTCAATTATTTCTGCAGTATTAGATTTAGAAAATACATTGGGAATAGAATTCGGTTCCCTTGGAGAATAGGAGCAGCAAAATGGCAAAAAACAAGAAGGCAGTAACAGCAATAGTATTTGTTTCAATTATTGCGATAACAGCAATTCTTATGGGAATTATTATGAAAGGAAACAAATCTAAAAAGAGTGGAGGTTTTCCTGGTGGCTTTGGTGGCGGCTTCGGAGGTTTTGGCGGTGGAGCACCAGTTTCTGTAAGAACAATTGTTGCAGAAAATACTGCCATGACAGATTTTGTTACTACTAATGGTGAAATTGAAACTCAGACAGCCATTGAAGTGTTCCCACAGATTGGCGGCAAAGTTGTTCAAATGAAAGTTTCTCTTGGTTCTCAGGTACAGAAGGGCGATATAATCGGTTACATTGATCCGTCAGAACCAGGAAGCTATTATGCTCAGTCTCCAATAACAGCTCCTATTAGCGGAAGTATCATTTCTTCTCCAGTAAAAACAGGACAGAAGGTTACAGCAAACTCAGTAATTACAAAAATTGGTGATATTGAAAATCTTCAGATTACAGCAAAAATTCCAGAACGCTATGTAGCAGAACTGACCATTGGACAGAAAGCAGAAATCAGACTGGAAGCTTATCCTGATGTTACATTTATTGCATCAGTAGTTCG
This sequence comes from Treponema sp., assembly GCA_016297805.1. Classification (GTDB taxonomy): domain Bacteria; phylum Spirochaetota; class Spirochaetia; order Treponematales; family Treponemataceae; genus Treponema_D. The sequence goes on from JAEDFX010000033.1 coordinate 17,363, forward strand.
CATTTCTCCAGTTCTTGATGCAGCAACTCGTACAAAAGAAATCATTTTGAATTTTGACAGCTTTGATTCCCGCGTAAATGCAGGAATGTTTGCAAAAGTAAAATTGTACACAACTGTATATGCAGGACATATTGTTGTAAAACAGGATGCCCTGGTAAATAACTCAGATAGATATTTCCTCTATGTAGTAAATGATGATGGAGAAACAGTATCAAAACGTGAAGTAACTCTTGGTAAAAACGTAGACGGTTTTTATCAGATTCTTGATGGAGTGAAACCAGGTGAAACTGTAGTAGTGGAAGGTATGCTTTCTTTGTATGAAGGTGCAAAAATCAAGGATGTTGATAAAACACCAAAAGAAGTCAAAGAACCAAAAAAGGAAGGTAAAAACTAATGAGTTTAAGTCGTAAAAATCTGGACCATCCAATCCTTATCTTGATTGTATTTACGCTTCTGGGACTTCTTGGAGTTTTTACCTATAGTAAAATTGCAATTGCCTTGTTCCCGGAAACAGAAAATCCAACAGTAATGATTAGTACTACATATTCCAATGCAGGACCAGAATCAATTGAAAAGACAGTTACAAAACCAATAGAAAGTGCCGTAGTGGGAATCAGCGGATTAACATCAATTACATCGACTTCAAATGAAGGCTCTTCAACAGTACAGCTTTCTTTTGATTACGGTACTAATATGGATGATATCGTAAATGATGTTCGCGATAAACTGAACCGTGTAACACGTAGTTTGCCTTCTGGAGCAAGTACGCCAACTATCTTCCGTTTTGGAGGAAACTCTTCTTCAATTATGCGAATCCTTGTTCGCGGTAACCGTTCTGCAGATGATATTAAACAGATTGCCGAAAATCAGATTGTAAGCATTCTTGAACAGGCTAATGGAGTAGCAGAAGCCAGTGTAAGTGGAGGACGAACCTTTCAGGTAAATATTAATCTTGATGCCAACCGAATGCAGGCTTATGGTTATACAATTCCTACTATTACATCAGCTCTTTCAAAGCAGAATCTGGAACTTGGTGGTGGTAAAGTTCAGGACGGAACAAAGAACTACATCGTTCGAACAATTGGTGAATACAATAATATGGAAGAAATTAAAGATACAGTAATTTCTACAATCAACGGATACAGTGTAAAAATCCGTGATGTGGCTGACGTTGAATTAGGCTATGCACCAACTTCTTCAGAAAGCTATATTAACGGTGAAAAAGGAGTATATGTTTCCATTACAAAGGAATCTGGTTCAAACTCTGTAACAGTTGCCAACAGCGTTTATAAAAAAATCGATCAGGTAAAAGAAATGCTTCCGCCAGATATTACAATGGAAATCATTTCTGATGAAACAGAATCAATCCGTGAAACAATCAACATTCTTGTAGAGTCACTTCTGGAAGGTCTTGTTCTTTCTATTATAATCCTGTGGATTTTCTTGCAGAGCTTTAAGTCTACAATCATAATTGGTGTTTCAATTCCACTTTCAATGATTATTACACTTTTTGCTATGAGTATGTTTGGTATTACTCTGAACATGATGACTCTTACAGGTCTTATTCTTGGACTTGGTATGGTAGTAGATGCTTCTATCGTTATGATTGATAACATATATTCATATCGTCAGCGAGGTGCCCGTCCAAAGGTTGCCGCAATACTTGGTAGCCAGGAAATGCTCATGTCTGTAATTTCCGGAAACCTTACAACAGTCTGTGTATTCGTACCATTCCTATTCTATATTGCAGAATTAGGAATGATGGGACAGATGTTCCAGGGAATCATTTTTACAATCGTAATTGCACTTGTTTCATCATTGCTTGTAGCAATCTTTCTGGTTCCAGTTCTTGCCGGAAAATTCCTCCCATTATCAAACAGAAATGAAAAACCTGTAACAAATCCAGTATTAAAATTTATATATGGAGTTTTCCAGAAAGTAATCAACTGGATTACAGAATTATATGCAAAATTGCTGAAGCTTTGTTTGAACAATAGATTAATTACACTTACAGCCGCAATCTGTTTGCTTGTAATATCACTTTCCTTTATTCCTGGAATGAAGATTGCCATGATGACTGGTGGACGTGACGAATCTGTTCGACTTTCAGTTACAATGCCGATCGGTACAACCTTTGACGAAACAAAAAGAGTTGTAATGAGAATGGAAGAAATCGTAAATACTGAGCTTCAGGGAAAAAAGAGTGTAACAACTTCTATTGGTAGTGGCGGAAGAAATGCAAATACTAATACAGGACGAATTGAAATTGCATTGCCTCCATCTTCAGAACAGATAGATAGTGCTCAGGTAATGCAGCAGAAGCTACGTGCTCATTTTGATGAATTCCCTGATGCAAGACTCAGCTTTGGTGGCGGATGGCGAGGAAATATGTTCGGTAGTGATATTGATGTTGCTCTTCGTTCAGATGATACAGATGCAGCCCTTGATGTTGCAGATAAAATTGCTGAAATAATCAGTGCAAACCCAGAATGTGGAGAACCATCAATCAGTATGGACAGAGGATTGCCTCAGGTAGAAGTTGTGATTGACCGTCAGCGTGCCTATGAATTAGGTGTTGATATTACAACAGTAGCTAGAGAAATTAACTATGCAATTAATGGTTCTACAGCCTGTGTATATAGAAATAGCGGAAAGGATTATAACGTAGTAGTTTCATATCGTCCGGAAGATCGCAAAAAAATTGATGATTTGGAAACAATTTATGTTCGTGGTTCTCACGGAATGGTAAGTGTTGCAAACTTTGCTTCATTAAAGAAAGGTCTTGGACCAGTTTCAATTTCCCGTGAAAATCAGAGCCGAATCCTTCATGTAACTTGTGATATTAAAACTGATACTAATGCAAATATTATTGAAAATCAGATTAAAGAAGCTGTAAGCAATACCTTTATCATTCCAGATACAGTAAATGTTTCTTACGAAGGCTCTTGGCAGGATACAATGAGTCAGCTTATGCTTTATCTTAAGATTGCCGCAATGGCGATTATTCTTGTATTCGGTGTAATGGCTGCAACTTACGAAAGCTGGAAAGCACCAATCATAAACCTTACAACTATGCCTTTCCTTATTATTGGTGTAATTTTCATCTATAAGATTATAGGACAGCAGCTTTCTATCATTTCTATGGTAGGAATTATTATGCTGGTAGGAATTGTAGTAAATAACGGAATTATCCTTGTAGACTATACAAATCTTCTGGTAGGTCGTGGAATAGACCTTAAAGAAGCCTGTTATGAAGCAGGAAAAAGCCGATTCCGCCCAGTATTGATGACAACTCTGACAACAATTCTGGGAATGCTCCCAATGTGTTTTGCAGATGGAGGTCAGGCAGGTATGGTACAACCAATTGCCGTAGCCGTAGTAGGAGGCTTGCTTTCATCAACCTTTGTAACCCTGTTAGTAATTCCAGTTCTCTACAGCCTGGTAATGCGAAAAAAAACAGACCGTAAAAAGAATGCCTCTTCTTGCAACACAGATATCACTCTTTAGAAACTAGAATTTTGATTATTTAGGAAGTTTAATATGGAATGCGAATATCGAGCAGAAATAATAAGTAACCAATCCGTAATGGAAGATATAGTTGAACGACTGGAACAGGAAATTTCAGATTTTCAGTATACAATAGTAGAAAACGTTCATGGCAAAGGCCTTACTTCTAAAAAACTAGGCAACACAGTCTGGCCAGAAATGAATTTCATCCTCTTTGCGTATGTAAATCACGATTCTGCCCTGAAAATAAAACAAATAATGGAAGAAATCAAACAAAAATTCCCAAGAGAAGGCATGTCCGTATTCTTCACAAAAGCCGAAGAAGTGTAAAAAATTAGGTTTTAAAGACTGACGAGAGTGGTGCATATGTGGTGGCTCCGGCAACATACGTTGCCGTCGGCGGTTCCGCAGTTCGCTAACG
>JAEDFX010000140.1 GCA_016297805.1 Treponema sp.
ATTAATTAATCCTACGATTTTTTCACAGTTCTTATACTTCCCATAGCCAATCTGTCTTCTCGGGTTTTTTCAAGAAAGGCTTTAAGCGAATCAGAATCCTCTGTTTGAATAGCTTTTTTCATTTCTTCTAGTTTTGCTTCAAAATTATCTATGTGCTGGCAGAGTTTTTCTTTGTTGCTGATGAAAAGTTCTGTCCAAAGAGGTGCGTTTATCATGGCAATTCTTGTAAGGTCTTCAAAACTTCCTCCACCGAATGCTGTGATTTCTGGATCACCGGCACTTTCAACCAATGCACTGGCAATTACGTGGCACAATTGGGAAGTAAAACCAATTTTGTAGTCATGAACATCGCAAGATGTTTCTGTAATTCTTGTAAAACCAATTTCTGTAACAAAATTACGCATAAGTTCAAGATTTTCAGGTTTATTAAAACTTTCCGGGCACAAAATATAATTGTGATTTATAAAGAATTTTGCATCAGAATTTGCATATCCTTCTTTTTCACCACCAGCCATTGGATGACCAATAATAAAATCCAAATCATCTCTTAAAATAGAAGGAAGAGCCTTTGCAAAAATACCTTTAACACCACTAATATCAGTTACAATTGCACCGCTTTTGAATTCAGTTTTATGATCAACTAAAAAATCCAAAGTAGCATGAGGATAAAGACAAACGTATACAATATCACAAAGAGGAATCATTTCACTGACTTTATCGCTGGTAAAGGTCTGGTCTACAACACCCTCTGCAGTTGCCTGTGAAAGACATGCTGTACTTCGGTTGCATGCATAAATCTTTCCGGTTGCTCCATTCTGACTCAGAATATTCTGACGGATTGCCTTTGCAATAGAACCGCCCATAATGCCGAGTCCCACAATTCCGTAATTCAATTCTTTAAGATTTTTCATACATGCTCCCATTTTACGTAAAATTAAAATGATTATACTATTTTTATAAAGAAATTTTTAGTCCGGCAGAAATTATAGTTCCTTGCATTCCTGAACCTGCAGTTAGCTGTCCTAATGGAATTTGAACATTTATGACAGGACCTGCTTTTACCCAGCTGTTTGGAGTTTTGAGAATATTGAAAAGCCACGAACCACCAATGCTAATATATAAAAATCTGATATCACTCCAGAAATACTGGTTTATGAGCTTTACATCATTTCCTGCACTGCCAGAATAACCGGAATCATCTGCTTTTACTCCATTAGAAAGCAAAGCAAACTGGGCCAGAAGAGAAATGCCTGGTAAAATCTGTAATCTGGAATGTTTGAAATACATACTGACAACTATTGGCAAAGTAAAAATAAAGCTCAACGAAGTGGCGGTTCGGTTTTCAATTTCTGCAGGAAGAGCCATTCCATCATAATAAAGCCATTCTGTAGAAAAGAATCCCAAAGTTGGCTGAACAGCAATTTTTGTGTAATTTGGCCATAAAATGCCTATTGAAAGTGGGTAAATAATTGGAGATGGTGCACTTACTTGTTTATCTTCTGTATTTAAATATACTGCTGGTTCCAATTGAAATAAAAAATCAAGAGAATGGATAAAACCTGTAAACGAATCAGCTTTTGTAAATTCATGAACTGTATTAGTCTGAGTTTCTTCTTCATTAACAGGTTCGGTTTCCTGACTCCAGAGAAACGGAATGAGAATAATAGAAATCAAAAGTGAAATCAGCTTTTTTTTCATTTGTTTTATAATAGCTTAGAATAAAGGGTTTTGTCTAAATTAACTTCAAGAAATCCGCTTCTTCCAACTTTGTAGAATGAACTTTCTTCCCATGCAACATACATTGTGGTTCCGGAAATTACAAAATCAGAATATATAAAGCCAGCTGGCAGTTTAGGCAAACGGATTGCAACTGGTTTTCCGTTTCTCAAGATATGTTTTCCTGGAAGAGCTCCTTCAATAAATAAGGTTCCGTCTTCAAAAAGAGCTGCACTCCAGCTTTGTGAAAGTATAGCTTTTGCCTGAAGTTCTTTTTCTGTAGAATCTGGAACTTTATTTGCATAAACTCTAGGGGATATGCCTCCAGCATTTTTTACTTCGATGCAAAATGGCAGCTTTGTTGAAAAGCCTGAAACAAGACCTTTAATTCGTTCTGGTGCATTTTTATAGTCAATATGTTCTTTTGCTTTACGGAATGTATCTACGGAAGTTTGATTTATTACAAGATTTCCCTTAGTTGTTGCCGGTGAAAGGGAAAGAAGTGGAACATTTGGTTTAAATGAGACGTAAGAGAATGAATTTTTTGTATCAGTTATGGATTTAATGCTGCAAGTAAAATTTAAACCATCCCATATAAAATCAGTTACTTCGGAATTTAATTCTTCACTTATGTTATTACAGTTTACAACAGGGTATGAAATTTTCGCTGTGTCATCAAACTGTACAAGAAACAGATGCTGATCCTGATTGCTTTTGTAATTTGGGTCTGTAATTGTGTCATTAAAAAATGAACTTTTGTAAACAGAAAAAAGAGGAGTGTTGTTCAAAAATACAAGATTGCCTGCAGTTCTGTCATTAAAAAGATTTATATCAGCAGAAACAGTGACTTTTTCGTTATCAAAAGTTAGGATTCCCAGACGATTAACTACTGCAAAAGCTTTGACATTTCCTTCCGTCTCATCGTTAAGATTATTTGCCGAAGAAATTCTCACTGCTTCTGTCCATGGGAGAGCAGTTTGAAAAGGTGCATTTTGTATTTTATCTACCTGTTTGAAGGAACCGTTATTAAAATAATACCAGGTATGATTTCCTTTTTTTACTTCGATGCTAACAGGTTTTTCTGCTTCTATGATTTCCTGTTTTTTTTTGCAGCTGGAAAAAGTAAAAGATAATAATCCTAATGTAAAAAGTGCAATTGTGTATTTTTTCATATATCTTCAATGTATATCGGCATTTGTATGTACTCTTTTGAAACATTTTTTGCAGATTTACATTGTAAAACAACACCTGATTTTTTTCCGTCACTTAAAAAGTTAATGTAATTTTTTCTGAGGGCAATTTTATTTTTTTCTACAATGACTTTGTTTTCTGGAATAAAAGACGATAGAGGGAAAAAGTCGTCTTCCGAAAACAAATTCTCAAGATTAAAAATGAAAATTCCAGTTGGGTTCAGAAAACTTGCCTTGAAATTTCCGTAACATAGATTATCAAGAAGCTTTTCCGAATCTATAAGCCAGGGATTAAAACAAGGTGATTTTTCTTCTGTTGAAGAGTTTTCTATTTTAGAATTGATATTTTCCTGAACCTTTTTCCAGTTGAATTCCTTTAAAAAATTTTCCAGATGCTTCTGACTTACTCCAGTTTCTTTTCTGCTGCTGATGATTCTGTAAATTGTATAGGCAAGAAATCCTTCCTCCCAACTGGCATTTATAGTTTTAGAATTGATTTGTGAGTATGGATAAACTATACCCGCAGGATAAAAGTATTCGGTTTCTTTTCCATTCTCAAGTAGCGTGATTGGCTGGAAGATGATGGCATAAGGGAGATTTTTTTGAAAAGTAAAACTGAAGGATGAATCGGTTGTGAAAAAACATTTCGTTTCTTCTGTTGAGGTAATTATTATTTTCCATCTTGAAAGCTCTGGATAATCTGATTTTTGAGAATCTTCAGGAGGCCATTGTGGAAGTGATATGAAAAACTCTTCCTCTGCATTAATTGTTAATGGTGAGCTGCAGCATGGGAAAATAAAAAAACAAAGACCTATTAAGTAAAAATAAATTTTATTCATACTATAATATGGTCTTTGTTTTACGATTTTAGGAAATGAAAATTATAGATTTTCTAAAAATTATTCAAATTTTGCAATTTCAGCCTGACAAAGCTGGTCACAGATTTCATTGTATTCAACTCCGGCATGTCCCTTTACCCAGTTCCATGTAACATTCAATCCAGCGTTAAGTTCATCCAGCTGCACCCACAAATCTTGATTTTTTACAGGTTTTTTATCAGCAGTTTTCCAGCCCTTTGCTTTCCAGCTTTTTATCCAGGTAGTAATACCGTTTTTTACATACTGACTGTCTATATTTACTATGACTGGGCGTCCTTCAAAACTTGCAGTGTTATGAACAACTGTTAAAGCTGTAATTGCAGCCATAAGCTCCATTCTGTTATTTGTTGTAAGCTTTTCACCGCCGGAAAGTTGTTTTGCAACTCCATCAGCTATAACAACAATTCCCCAGCCTCCTGGACCAGGGTTCCCGTGACATCCGCCATCAGTATAAATTACTATTTCTTCCATTATACTAATACACCCTTGGTAGATGGCACATCTCCCTTACGTCTTGGGTCGACTTCTGTTGCAGCTCTGATTGCTCTGCTTACTGCTTTGAATGCACCTTCTACTTTGTGATGGTCACTGCGACCACGGATTACGTCAATGTGCAAATTACACTGAGCGTTGCTTACAAAACCCTGCCAGAAATCTTCAAAACAATCTGTTTGGAAGCTGGCATTTGCACTGCTTGTTGAAACTAAAGGAATGCCTGTAAGGTTTGCATTGCTAACTAAGTATGGACGTCCGCCAAAATCTACTGCAGCCTGAACTAAAGTTTCATCCATTGGATAAATAAAGAATCCTGAACGGTAAATGCCGGCACAATCTCCAAGAGCCTTTTTAAAGCATTCTCCAAGAACAATTCCTGTATCTTCAATTGTGTGGTGCTGGTCTACTTCAAGGTCACCTTTAATACTTCCGCTTAAATCAAAAAGTCCGTGTTTACAAAAAGATTTAAGCATGTGGTCAAAAAATCCGATTGGATTTTCAACTTCACATTTTCCAGTTCCATCTAAGTTTAAAGTAAGTTCAATCTGAGTTTCCCCAGTAGTTCTTTTTACAGTTGCTGTACGCATTTTGTACTCCTGTTTTATTTTATATTGTCACACGGATTCGAAAAATCTAACGATTTTTCA
>JAEDFX010000141.1 GCA_016297805.1 Treponema sp.
TTTGAATAGTAGTGAACTTTATCTGAATGTCGTCTTGAGAATTAGAAAACTGTTCCACTTCTCGAATCTTAACGCGAACACCTTCAATCACAATGTTTTCCGAAAAAAGATATTTGTTGTGGGTATTGTCGATAAAGTTTGCCTGAGTTTTTCCGAGGATTGCGTTCTGATTTACAAAGAAAATGAAATTTCTGTAACCTTGCTTGTAGTAATACAAAATGAGGGCTGCCATGACGAGAGTCTTTCCGCTTCCAGTAGCCATATTGAACATAAGATGATTTGGGGGAACGACTTCGCCTTTAGAGATTTTTGCTTTGCGGATTCTTTCATTCAAGAGGAAATTTTCTATTGCAGTTTTCTGCCAGTCATACAGCGGAAATTTTAAATTTTCTGTAATGTATGAATAATCTTCTGGCTTAACTTTTGACAGTTCATATTCAAAAGCAAGAGATTTTAATTCTTCGTAAAGCATTTTATCTTCCTCTTTTTTCTATAAGTCTTATTTTCCAAACAAATCCGAATGGGTGCCGGTGCGCGAAAGTTCCAGAATGAGCAGGTTGTCTTTTTTCTGATAAATTAAAAGCCAGTCCGGGCGGATATGAAGCTCGCGATGGCCAGCCCAGTTTCCTTCAAGACTGTGGTCGTGGTAGCGTTCTTCAAGAATTTCATCGTTGGCGAGTTTTTCTACAACAGAATAGAGTTCTTCCATTTTGTAATTGCGTTTTTTGGCGAGTTTTACATCTTTTTTGTATTGTTTTGTCCATTGAACTTGATAAACGCGTTTTTCTTCTACCATGACTGCATTTCCTTTACTGCTTCGCTGGCAGAATATGTCTTTACTGATTTTGGGTCTTCCTTGTACTTTTCTATCAGTTTGTCGCCTTCTTTCATTGCCCTGATTGTTTTGCGGTTGGGTTTTTCAATACCAATTTCAAAAGGAATGCGGCCTTCCCGCAAAACAGTTTTTGTGAACACATTGTAAAGTCCAGAAACCGTCATTCCAATGCATTCACAGAATTCTGAAATGTTTTTTTTGTCTTCGTCGTCTAAAGTAATTGTTAAGTTTGCCATAATAATACCTCTTTTATATGTGAATTATACATAATTATCACATAATTTTCACTGTAAAACAAGTGTTATTTTAGCTGATAAAAATCTTCTGTGATGGCAATATCATCTTTTGTAAGTCCAGTGTTTTTGTCGTGGCGGTCGTCTGTATTTACATACAACTGATTCAAATCCAGCATACGGGAGAACATTTCTTTTTGCTGTTTAAAGCTCAACTGCCTGAATCGTTCGCTTTCTATTTCTTTGCGGAATTCTTTTACGCGCACATTGTAGTGCAGAAAATATTTTGAGCAGAGTTCATCGAACAATTCTGTAAGTTCTTCAAGAGATTTGCAGGCAGAAATCTGTTCCAGTGCAGTTTCGTTTTTCTTTGCAAGCTCAAGATAGACGAATGAGCCACCGCCTTGCCAGTTTACAGATTTGGAAATGCCAGTTTGGTCGCCGTTGATAACATTTTGCAAACGCATAACACTATCATTTTCTCCATAATCAAGTTGCTCTATGCCGATGTACTGACGGTTCATTTTATGAGCAACAGCTGCGGTAGTACCAGAACCGAGGTGGTAGTCGAGAACGATGTCGGACTCTTTTGTTGCTAAATCCACAATTCGTTTTAATAATTTTTCTGGTTTTTTACCGTTTTTTAATGTTACATCACCTTCATTTGCAATACCTGTAAAACCAATATCATTCCATACATCTGTCAAAGCCATGGCAGGTATCATTTTATTATCAATAAGTTTATATGTATTTTCCCAGAAAACAATCATTTCGCCATTTAGTATATAAAAATCATCAATATCTTCATTAGGATGAATAAAAACTTTATTTCTGCTCATCTTTGATTTCTCAATTGTTTGTCTTCTTTTTTCTAATGCACCACCGGAAATAGCAGCTGTTCTAAAAACTACCTTTTTATTTGTATCCATAAATTTCAATAATTTTATTTCAAGCTCTTCTTCGGAAACTTGCTTTTTCATTTCCTTAAAATTTTTGTAATTATTCTGTTGAGCAAAATTGTCATAAAAGTTTTCATATTTCCAATTTTCTGGATTGTCATCAGGATTTTTTAGAATATATTTATATGCATTGTCAAAACTTTTAGGCACATATTGCTTGTTCATTTCGATGGCTTCTTCAGAATTCTTATAAACAAAAATATGATTTGCTGTTGAAAATATTTTTCCACTTGTAGCTTTAAATCCCGAAGGTGCATTTGTTGTCATTGTTATATGATTTAAATAATTGCTTCTACCAAATATGGAATCCAATAAGACTTGTATATAGGAGCATTCTTCGTTGCCAATTTGTAAAAAAATAATTCCTTGTTTTTGAAGTAAAACTCTTGCTACTTCCAATCTGTTTTTCATAAAGGTCAACCATGATGAATGATTGAAGTTATCGTTATACTTAAACTCATCACTACCAGTATTGAATGGCACATCAATATAAATCAGCTTCACTTTTCCTGCAAATTCCTTTTTAAGCGAATGAAGTGCAAGCAGGTTGTTGCCTTTAATAATCAGATTGTCGGTTATTGTGTCTTCTGCTAGTCCGCGTTTTTTGTTTAATTCTGCATCACGGTTTAACTTTGTACATTTTTCAGATTTTCCTTTTTCATATCGTTTTGTATTACAGAATGCTTTCGGGCTAAAAAGAGAATCAATTTCATCCTGTGCTAAAACTTCGTTGTAAAAAACTTCGCGGCGTTTACTTTGTTTTTTTTCATATTCACCTTTCTTTTCGTTATACTCATAATAGGTATCCAAGCCGTCTTCTTTTCTCTGTCCACCTTCAAGTACGCAATCTTTAAAAGAAAAATTCAGAACAACCTCGTTTCTGTCGAGCAAAGAGGAATCTCCCATGTAAAGCCCGATTTTCTGCCCTAAGTATTTTGAGTAAGAATTACAGGCAGAAGAATATTCTAAGAATTCCTTGAATTTTGCGGTGTTAAAAACAAAACTATCCAGTACGGATGAAAAGAACGCTTTTTTTGTCTGTGCATTTTTAAGCAAAGGTTCCAGTAACTTTACATTTCCATTATCTGCATAGTCTTTTATTACATTGATTTTTAAGTTTTTATTATCATCTGTAAAATCTGGTATTTCGGAAAGAAGTTTTTCTACTTTTGATTTTAAGGCGTTTGTTTCCGGTGTGTCGATAAAAGGCATTTGTTTTTGCTCCGTTTATGCTAAAAGCAAATATTTATAGCAAAAAGATTATAAAATTCGCTATTAAATTAACTATCGGTTAAAAAATATAACGTATTAAGAAAAATTATAGCGAAACGACCATTCTTTTTAGCGATAAGCAACTCTAGAATGAAATTATGAATGCAAAAGAACTTGGAAAATTGTATGCTGAGAACATAAAGAGAATCAGGCTGCTAAAAAACTTAAGTCAGGAGAACCTGGCAGAACTGGCAAATGTAAGTAGTGCTTATATAAGCGAAATCGAAAATCAAAAGAAAATCGGAAAATTTGAAACAATTGCGGCTATTGCTAACGCTCTGGAAGTAGAACCTTACGAGCTTTTTTTGCCTGCTGGCAGCGTTATAAGCCATAACGAGCGCCGCACAAAAGATTTAATGAAACGTCTGCGCGCAAATTTCAGCGAACTTGTTGATACAATGGAAGAGTTTTTGAAAGATTAAACAATAGAATATGCTTAATAAATCTGATAAATTCTATTTATGCCATCAGATAAAATGATTTTCATTGCAAAACCTCTCTTTCTCTGCAATAATATAGTGAAATTTGACGAGCAGGAAAGGCACCCTGCGCTCCCGAAAGGGAACCTGATATGATGGATACGCCGTGAGCGAGAGCGAACTGTTAAATAATTTCCTTACTGTAATAAAACAAAGTTGTAACACCATACACCGAAAAAATGGTATATCTTCACTTGAATGAAGGAAGAACCATAGTATCTCTCAGTGCTGAATATGGATTTGCAAAATCCATATATCGGGAATGGGAAAAAAAGTATTGCACAAGAATGCCAGAAAAATGAAGAAGCAAAAGAAGAATTAAATTTAATGGAGCAGAACCGGATGCTGCTGGATATCCTTATGACAATGCACCAATGAAAGATACTTTAACACATTAAAAACAGAGCTTTTGAATATTCACGAATATTCAAAACCCTTGTAATTACACAACTGGCGTAATATCTGTCCAATACTGTCTCGGTACTGTCCATATATCGCCTTTCTTCAAGCATTTATCACACGGGGCTGTCCAAAAAGAATGGACAGCCAGAACGAACAGTGGTTGTTGACACCAAGTCTGGAAGAGATGGTACCAGAAAAGCATTTTGTAAGAATTGTAAGCAAGACAGTAGATGAACTCAGAATCGAAGACGCAACTTTCATGAGGATGAAGGAAGAACACATGCTCAACGGGCAGCTCAAGAGCTTGAAAATGTACAGAACCGCTTGGGATGCAAGTTCAAGACATTGATTGCAGATAACTGGAAATATGATTCTGAGCAGAAAGAATACACCTGTCCGTGCGGAAATCCTGTTCCTTACAAAATGACACGTAAAAGAAAAAACGATTCTGGATATGAACAGATTGTTGATGTTTATCAATATGAAAACTGTGAGGGCTGTCCTTTTTTTGAAGTTTATACAACTTCTTGGACAGCCCCTTTTTTTATGGGCAGTGAGAGGGTCGAACTCCCGACATTCTGGGTGTAAACCAGACGCTCGTACCATCTGAGCTAACTGCCCAAAAAAAAGCCTGGCAGCTTCCTACTTTCCCGCTAAAGAGCAGTATCATCGGCGTA
>JAEDFX010000142.1 GCA_016297805.1 Treponema sp.
TTCAGGTTATGCAGTTCGCTTCATCAACCTTACAAAGGAACAGCAGGACGACGTAATAGCAAGAACATGTCATGCTTCTCTGTAAGATGACAGTTTGCTTAAGAGTCCGCGAGTTTTCGGCAACGAAAACTCGGTAGCAGCTATGCTGCGTAGATGAGTTTGCGAACCCCCCGTGATTGGATGAAAATTCAGTCACGGGGGCTTTTTTTTGTCTTCTTGAATTTTGTAGGAAACTCCATTTTGCTTATTATATTTGTCAAAACATAAATTGACAAATTGTGTTTTGACAAATATACTGATGTTATGAACGGTTTTATAGCTCGAAAAAACGAATTAGCTTTTTTACAGGAAAAGTATGAATCAAGAGGTGGTCAGCTTGTAATTTTATATGGGCGTAGACGAATTGGAAAAACGGAAACCATTTCTCATTTCTGTAAAGACAAAAATCCTGTGTTTTTTACTTGTACACAGACTGAAGATTCCGCACAGTTGAAGAACTTCAGCCAAAAACTTCTTTCTTTTGATATACCACAGCGAAGATATGTTACTGAATTTTCTAATTGGGAGCAGGCACTTCTTGCGGTAAAAGACATCCCGGTATTGGGTGGTAAAAAACAGATTCTTGTAATCGATGAATTTCCTTACATGGCAAAAGAAAATCCAGAAATTCCTTCAATTCTTCAAAAGCTTTGGGATACGGAATTCAAGGACTCCAATGTAATGATAATTCTTTGTGGAAGTGCAATGAGTTATATTGAAAAAGAAATCTTATCCGAAAAGAATCCTCTTTATGGTCGTGCTACCGGTATCTACAAAATGCTTCCAATGCCTTATTTTGATTCGGTAAAATTTTTCCCCAACTGGAATAATAGAGATAAGGTGCTTGCCCATGCAATTCTTGGTGGCATTCCTTATTATCTTTCGCAGTTTGATGATTCTAAGGATCTTAAGCAGAACATTTGCAGTTCCGTTCTAAAGCGAGGGTCTATTCTTTATTCGGAACCAGAATTCCTTATGAGACAGGAACTTAGGGAACCCGGAACTTACAATACAATAATTCAATCTATAGCCAGCGGGAAAACAGCTTTTAATGAAATTCAGCAATCCACATTAATCGAAAAGGGAAAACTATCTGTATATCTTAAAAATCTTATAGAACTGGGTATTGCTCTAAGAGAGTTTCCTGTTCTTTCATCGGAAAAAGAAAAGCAAAATGCTCAGCGCGGTCTGTATCGATTGAAAGATTCTTTCTTTTGCTTCTGGTATAAATTTGTATTTCCAAATCTATCGTCACTTGAATTTGGAGACTGGGAAAATATTTATGATTCAGTCATTGAACCACAGTTTAACGAGTATGCTTCTGCAAGCTTTGAGAATGTGTGTATTGAATGGCTTAGAGTTCAGAATCATAATCACAAACTTCCATTTATATTTACTCAGATTGGCAGGTGGTGGGATAAAAATACAGAAATAGATATTGTTGCAGCAAATGAAGATAAATCACAATTAATTAGTGCGGAATGCAAATTTCATAACAGTGAAGTAAACGATTCTGCTTTGGAAAAACATCGTTTAAAAGATCTGTCGTCTTTGACGAAAAAGGAAAATGCAATAATTGATTGCTGGTATTTCTCGTGGGCAGGATTTACAGAACAGGCAAAAGAATTTGCAAGAAAAAATAATATGCACCTTGTCAGCGGCGAAGACTTATTTAGATAACTTTGAATCGGAAAAAATTAGAAAAATTAGAAAAATTAGAAAAATTAGAAATTTATTAGAAATTTATTAGAAAATTGTTGCATATTTGGTTGATTAATGGTAACATGGGGATATCAAAATTCTTAAGGAAAGGAGACGGCATTATGAAAAAATGCTTTTTGAAGGCAACAGGTCTTTTGACTATTGCTTCTGCATTGCTCCTCGCTTCTTGTAGCGACGGTAGCAGTGATTATGACGGAAGAGTTGACACAGTAATCAACTTGAAGGCTCCATCGGTAACAGCAAAGGCTTATCCTGGAGTTAACCTTGTATCTTGGGACGTAGTTCCAGGTGCTGAAAAGTATGAAGTTTACCGCTATGAAACTGGTAAAGCTACAGACAAGGACATTGTTCAGGTTGGTGTAAATGTTTGCTATGTAGATACTGATGTTCAGAACAACGTTAGCTATACCTATGAAGTTATGGCTCGCGGTAATGTTTCTACTCGCAAAGTTGTAACATTTGACAGTGCTACAGGAAAGGCTACTGTAACAGGTATCCTCCCACCAGCTTCTACATCAGCATTGAACCTTGCTGCTTATGAAGACGGATACGACGGAAAGAAGCCTAAGACAATCGATGACAGCAAGAAGATCAGCGCTGATAATATTGAAATCTACAATGATAATGCACAGCTTCGCGTTGCTTTCAATGCAAAGGCATATTTGACATATGCTGTTACTTCTGTAGAGGGTAATGAATACGATGTAACTCAGGTTGAATCTTGGTCTGCAAATAAAGATACAATCGTAAATGATTCTGTTCTCCCAGTTACAGCAGATAATCTTGCTAGTGCAGGTACACAGACAGTATGGGTAAAGGCAGTTTCAAAGAATGGTTACTTCGCAACTGTAGATTACATTAAGGCTGGTACAGTAACATACGAAAGACTTGGTGATGGTGTTGAAGATACAGATATTACATCAGCTGGTTATACTGACACAGCAAAGAAGAATATTCGTGTTGTATTTACACCAGGTAGTCTTGATAATGGTGCTAAGGCTGGTACAGAACTTTACAAGGTATACAGAAAGTCATTTGGTACAGATTATGTAGCTGTAGCAGCTCCTGTAAAGGCCCTCAGCGACGATTCTTATGTTGTTGATGATCCAATCGAAGACAGCACAAAGAAATATACATATGCAGTTGTCCTCACAGACGGAACAAAGTTTGGTGCTAAGTATGGTACAAAGGAAGTAGATGCAGCAACACTTGCCAAGACAACAATAACAATAGATCCTGCAGGTACACCATCAACACTTGATGCAGACAAGCTTGAAAACGACATCAAGTGGACAGTTACACTTGATAACGTAAATCAGACATTCGAAGCACGTGTTCTCACAGTTAAGAAGGGTGACACGCTTGAAAACACAACTCCAAAGGCAAGTGACTTCACAGAAAAGCTCGAAGGATGGAAGGTTGAAGGTGATACAACTGCAATGAAGTACTACAACTACTCTGCTAACGTACCTGTTGGTAAGACATACCTCTGCGTAAAGGTTAGCGAAGAAGGTAAGGAATCTATCTACAAGATTTCTAGAGCTGTAACAGTAGATGATGCTACAGTTTCTGCACCAGAACTTTCACTTGCTGCATACGATGATTCTCGCACTAATGCTACTCCATCTTCTCAGAGAGTAATCGAAAATGATATCATTATTAACGTTTCTGATGATATTGATATTGCTTCTGATTCAGTTGAAAATTACACATACGAACTTTACAGAACATATTCTAGCGTTAAGACTGATATGACCAACGGAACAATCACATTTGTTGCTGACACAGAAAATTGGGTAAATGTTGGAACAGTAGCAATGAAGTCTAATGGAGTATATGATCCTACACAGACAACAGTTACATACAAGGGTGTTGTAAAGCAGGATAATGTTGAAGACAGTGTATATGCATACAAGGTTGTTAAGACAAACAATGCAAACAAGGTTTCTAACTCTACTGCTGTCAGTTACATTAAGATTGATACAGCAGAAACTGTTACAATCTATGAGACAAAACCACTTGTTACAGCTTCGTTTGCGACATCAGGTGTTGCATCTTCAAATGTAGAAGTTACATTTAAAAAGGATACTCAGAATCTTACTGCTGTTTATGGTTCAGCAGGAGACCTCCTTGATGGATTGGTTGTTGGTTATACAGATGCTGAAACTTCAGACGATATCAATTACACATTGTACCGTGCTACACTTTCTGACAGTTTGACAGAACTTGTATATGAAAAGCTTTCTATCAGTGCAGCTCCATCTCCAAAAACTGTTTCTCGGTCAATTAATAAGTTGGTTAATGGTTCTGTTGAAACAGAAAATGTTGCTTATGTGGACTATATTGATTACACATTCACAGATCCTAATGTAAGCACAAATGCTTCATATAGCTATATTGTTGTTGCATCTAAGGAAAAGGCACAGAATGTAATATTTACTCCTGCATCATTAACTGGTGCTAACTAATATCTATTGAAAGTAGATTTAACAGAAAAGGGGATGTCCTGAGAGTATGTCCTACGGTGGTTGAGCCTGTCGAAACCACCGTAGGTAGTGTGTTAGGGGTCATTTCGACAAGTTCAATGACTTCTAACATAAATGCTTGCTGGACGTCCCTTTTTTCATTGTAAATAATAAAAAAGTGATAATGAAGTGAGATGCGCTTGAAGGTATTTTGCTTCAAATGAGGCTTTTTTATTTGTATTGATACAAATAATAGCAAATGCTGCTTCAACATACACTGTTTCTTTTGATTCAAACGGTGGTTCCGGCAGTATGAAGAAACAGGACTTTAGGATTGGTGCTCCTGAAGAAATTAACGATTATGTTCTCCAACTGCTATTCCCTAAAGAGCGTTGATTTTAGCGGTATTGATACTTCTTTTGTTACAGATATGTCCTATATGTTCTGCAACTGTTATGCTTTGGCAAAACTGGATCTGTGCAGCTTTGATACAAGCAGACTTGCTGGTGCAGACTGCAATGATGGTTATTTTACAAAGAAATGAATAGTTCCAGTGTAATGGCGTAGGTTGCTCTCCCGGGGCTGTCCCAAAAGTAATCTCAGGGTGGTTGAGCTTAGTCGAAACCACCA
>JAEDFX010000143.1 GCA_016297805.1 Treponema sp.
TAATGATTTATAATGAATTTAGTTTCATTTTTTTTATGGAATATTCTGTAGAAAATCTGAAAATACATTACATGGTTTAGTTTTAAACTAATAAAACTGTACTTTTTACTTCATGGTAAATGTACAGAAATATCAAAGAGTAAAATATGACAGGCTCTTTTGAAAATTTATGGGGAGAAAAAATATGGTATTGTCATTTGTAACCTATGGTTTTGTCATTGCAATAATGCTTTGGGGTGTAAAATTTGCAGGAATAAAAGGTTTTCATGAAGATTTTATGAGTCTTAAAAAGACAAAGGCACTTAGAGGTGTTTCTGCAGTCTGCGTAATTCTTCATCATATTTCTCAACAGGAAGCTTTTAAGGAAACAAAAACCCTTTCGTTTTTTGAAAATATCGGATTATATTTCGTTGCTGTTTTCTTCTTCTGTTCTGGTTATGGACTTGTAAAAAGCCTAAGGACAAAACCTGATTATTTCAAGGGATTTGTAAAGAACAGAATTGTTAAGACATTATGGATTCCTTTTATAATTAATTCATGTCTTTACTGTCTTTTTTATAAGTTTATTATGAACTCCGACTTTCCTGTTTCCAAATGGATTTGTGGAGTTCTTGGATTAACTTTAATAAATGATTATGCATGGTTTCCTGTTGTGCTTACAGTTCTATACTTTGCATTCTTTTTTGCATATAGAAATGAAGGTTCTGAAAAAAAAGGTAATTTTATTGTTGCCTTAGTAATCTTTTTTATGGCATGTCTTTTCTGTATTGAGGGTCATTTGGCATGGTGGGCAGGTTCAAGGAACTGGTACTTAAGTAATGAAGGATGGGCATCTTCAAAATGGTGGATGGGCGTAAAAGTTTTCTGGTTCTCCGGGGAATGGTGGGTTAACAGTTGTATTGCCTTTCTTATGGGAATTCTTTTTGCACAAAAGGAGAAAGGAATTACAGCATGGTTTAAAAAAGCTTATTTTCTGAAATATGCTGCTGTTCTTTTTCTTACAGCTGCAGCTTTTGTACTTTCCTTTGCAGGCATGGAAAAATTTGGCTATTGGACTGAATGGAACGGTACAGGACCTGGAATCGGAAATAAATTCATTACATTTTTCCTTCAGGAGCCTTCTGTAATCTTTACTGTAATTTTGATTTTCATGACTATGATGAAGTTCAATTCAGATAATCCTGTTTTACGTTTTTTTGGAAATATTTCACTTGAAACTTATCTTATGAATTACATGGCAATACTTCTTTTCTGGTCAGTAATTTATAAGGCTGGAACACGAGAACCTCTTATTGTTGAAGGAAATTTAAACCTTGTAAAATATACAGTTTGTGTTTTTGCAGCTTCAGTTGTTCTTGGTTTAATTTATAAATTCATCTGCACGGGTGTAAAAAAATTGATTAAGTAAATAAATGGCACTTTAATAAATTCAATTTTTAAAGTGCCTGTAATTATTGTTATGCCTAAAGTTACACAGGAATATATTAATCAGAAAAAAAATCTCATAGTTCAATCTGCTGCAATTTGCTGCGACAAAAAGGCTGTTTGCAGTGTAACTATGCAGGATGTTATTGATGAATCTGGATTAAGTCAGGGAGGAATCTATAGATTTTATCAGAATATTGATGACATTCTTGTTGATGTATTGAAATGGGTTTCATCTATTCCTATTTATGATAAAAACAAAGTCATAAATAATTTTATAGAAAAAATAAGTCCATTAAGAAATACTGATAAAAAAACAAAGCAGAATAGAAATGCACGCCGAAAATGCATTTATGAATTTATCTGCAGTATTTGTTCAGAACTTTCTGTTCTGCTTGAAAAATATCAGCACCCATACTTTTCAATTCATCTTGGATTTTACGATATGATTTTAAATTATCCTGAAAGGGCAGGATATATTTTTTCAAGAGTTGATAATCCTTTTTCAATGAAAGAAGAAAGGAAAAAATTTATACACGAAATAGAAAAAGAAATTCAAGACGATGTAATATCACCATCTGTTTCAATAGAAGAACTTGTAGAATTTTTGCGGGTAAATTTTCTTGGAATTAATCAGACTACTTTAGTTGACGAAAAATTTAGAACTGATGTTAGAAATGAAAAAATTAAAGCTGCAAATTTTCAAAAAAAGATTTCTATTGTTAAGGATTCTTGCTGTTTCCTTCTTGGGTTAAAAGAATTTCTGGAGGATAAATGATGACCCTATCTTGGCTTGTTTACGGTTCAGTTTTATTTGTTATTTTCTGGGGTTTTAGATTTGCAGGCTTTAAAGATAATTTTAATGAAGATTTTTCAAGTCTTAAAATTACGCGTTCCTTACGAGGGCTCTGTGCATTGTGCATATTAGTTCATCATTTTTCCATTCAGCCACCTTTTAGATATGCAGGTGAATTTAAACTTTTTTATGGTATGGGAATTTTCTTTGTTTCAGTTTTCTTTTTTTATTCCGGCTATGGATTGTTGAAGAGTATCGACACAAAACAAGGTTATCTTGAAAATTTTCTTAAGACAAGAATTTTAAAATCTTTAGTAGTTCCTTTTTATGTTAATTCTGTAATTTACGGAATCTTTTATGCAGCAATGGGTTATTCATTGCCTTTTTACAAGTGGATTGGCGGGTTTATGGGTTTATTTCTTTTTAATGAATATGCCTGGTACCCGATTGTACTGGTAATACTCTATTTATTATTCTATGTGTTATTTTATAACCTGCGTCATCGTGACGATGCGTTCTTTTTTATTTTTCTTGTAATATTTGTTTTAGCATCTGTTTTTTGTATTTCTGGTCACTATCCTTTTGTAAAAAAAGTTTTAGGATGGAATTATTGTGTAAATGAATGGACAGGAGAAAAATGGTGGGATACTTCAAAGCAGTTATGGTTTTGCGGTGAATGGTGGGTTAATACCTTGATTGCATTTCCTGCTGGAATGATTTTTGAAGATAACGAAAAGAAAATTGTAGAATGGCTCAAGAGATTTTACTGGCTGAAATTGCTGGCTGTAATTTCCCTTTTTGTATTAATGAATTTTATTGCCAATGAAACAATGAATTTTCATAACTACTGGTCTGAACTTGAAACAGGTAAAAATTTAGTCTATGACAGATTTATATGCTTTACTGTTCAGCAGCCTCTTGTTCTTTTATTTATGCTCATGGTGATTCAAATTATGATGAAATTTGAATCGATAAATCCGGTTACACAGTTTTTTGGACATTTTTCCCTTGAAGTATATCTGATGAATTTAATGGTAATCAGATTTTTTAGCTTTATGATTTTTAATGAAAACAATACGGTTCGCATAGATTCAAACCGTATGAACCTTGTAGTTTATTTTTTATGTGTTTTAATTTTTACAATATTATCAGGTATGGTTTTCAAGTTTTTCTGTCATAAGATTAACTTACTTTTGTCATGGATAAATAATCGTTTTCATACAGAACTTTAGGCTTTGTTTATTTAACTTTATAAAATATAAAATCAAAAATTGGACTTTATTATGGAAAACAAAACTATCAGTCGGATTCATTCAATTGATGCATGGCGTTTTATTGCAATGTTTTTTGTTGTTGCAATTCATCTTCCTTTTTTGGAAACGAAGGGACAGATTGTAATTACCTTTGGAAAAACAGCAGTTCCTTTTTTTATTATGGCATCTGGATATTTCTGCTTCCGAAAAGATGATAATGATTTTACAAAAAGACTATTTAGACAGATAAATAAGTTTATTTGGATTTCCATAATTTCAACTTTGTTTTATTTTATTGTGAATTCAGTAATTATATACAAGTGTAATTTTACAAAGTTCATTGCTGAAACCTTTACACGCTCTTCTGTTAAATCATGGATTCTGGTTAATGAATCTCCCCTTGCAGGACACCTTTGGTTTTTAGGTTCTATGATATACGCAATGACTATTGTAGTTATTTTTGTAAAACTAAAAATATTCAAGTATGTTAGTCTTGCATCTCCACTTTTTTCTCTAGTTTACATTCTGATGGCATATTCAGGAAAGTTCAGTTTTATCTATTGCCGCAATTCAATTTTCTGTACAATGCCTTATTTTATGGTTGGATGTGTATTCAGAAAATATGAAAACAGAATTAAGAAAGTTCCGTCTTTTATTTTATTTGTTTTTTTATTGATTTTATCTTCAACTGCAATTGCAGAATTTTTTCATTATAAATCTACAGGTGTAGTTTTTATTAGCACTGAATTTCTTGTTTATGTAATTTTTGCATTATTAATAAAATATCCGGATTTTGCAAAAAATACTCCAGTTGAATTTCTAGGACGTCGTGATACACTTTTTACTTATATTGTTCATTTTTCAATTTGCTATTATTTCTGGTTCAGGTATGACAGTCTTTCAAATACGGAACGTAATTTAGCACCCGTAATTGTTTTCGTTTTATCGTATTGTTTAAGTGAAGTTTTTCTAGTTGGGGGTCTCGGGGTCTGTCCCCGTGTGTTCAAGAATTGCCCTTGCGATTCTTTAGGCAAAAAGAAGAAAGGGCCGAATAACTGAGGCTTCTATACGACAAATGCTTTCGCAAGGGGTCTGTCCCCTTAAACACGATATTCAATAAATCCTAAGTTTACTATATTCTATAATAAAGTTTACTAAATTTCTTTAGGTAAACCAGATGGCAACCTTCTGGACTTCCCAAGAAAATAAAAGTGAAAGAAACAGAAAAGTGATTAATCAACATCAGGCCGAGCAACCATTAAAAGCCCTTGATTTTCATCTATCTTAGGATAAACAAACTCTTTCTTCTCATTATTCCCAAAATCAATTTTTGGAAGACTGTTTACAATGTCTACAGTCTGGCAACTTACAT
>JAEDFX010000034.1 GCA_016297805.1 Treponema sp.
GCAAAGGTTATGAAGATGCCCTTAATGCCTCAAAGGCATATGAAGATTTTAAAGTCTTTTTCGGATTTGAGCAGACTTTTGACGGTGATGATTATCTGATTTACGGATTAGATAAAAACTGGCTTATTGCTCATCCTGAAGTAGAACATATGAAACACGAAGAATTGTTTAAGGCTGTTAATTCAGTCAATGGCTTAATGATTCAAGCCCATCCCTTTAGATTCCGCCAATATATGAGTGCTATGCATCAGCATCCTCTTGAAGTTCATGGAATAGAGATTTATAACGGTGGAAATAAACCTATAGAAAATCAGATGGCAGAGCTTTATGCCCAGTCCTTTAATTTTCCAGTAACCAGTGGCAGTGATATTCATAATACAAGCTTTTTGATTCCAGAACCTGAAAAAAATAAAGTTGGTGGCATGGAATTTAACTCTCCGTTAGAAAATGTTTTTGATTACGCAAATAGAATTAAAACAAAACAAGGAAGGACTATAAAATAATGATTGAAAAAACAACTGTAACTCCTGAATTATTAAAAGAAAATTTCATAAAGCTGTATGGTAATGGAGATGGAATTAGAATGTTCAAATCTCCTGCCAGAATCAACATTATTGGTGAACACATTGATTATAACGGTGGAAAAGTATTCCCTACCGCTATCGACAAATACCTTTACTGTGCAATCCGTAAACGACAGGACAATAAAATCGTTTATAATGATTTATTTTTTCCAGGTACTTTCGAATTTACAACTGATACAGAATTCAAATTTGATAAAGCAAATGATTATGCAAATTTTCTGAATGGAATTCTTTCCTGCATGAAAAAACGTGGTCTTTCTTTTGATAAAGGATTTGATTGTCTGATTGCCAGCAATGTTCCAAGTGCTGGAGGAATTTCTTCTTCATCTGCATTGGAATGCGGTTTTGCCTGGGCTGTCAGTGAAACTTACGGTTTTAATATTTCCCGCAAGGATATCGCACTTATGGGGCAGCAGTCAGAACATGAGTTTATGAATGTAAACTGTGGAATTATGGATCAGTATATTATTGCTACAGGTAAAGCTAATACAGCAGAAGTTCTGGACTGTGCAAAGGTTGAACACGAATATGTTCCTCTGGAGCTTGGTGATTACCGTTTTGTAGTAATGAACACTAAAAAGCAGCGTAAGCTTGCTGACTCAAAATACAACGAACGTCGTGCTCAATGTGAAGAAGGACTTAAGATTCTTCAGGAAAATGGAGTAAACATTCCAGACTTGTGCAGTCTTTCTGTAGAACAGTTTGAAGAAGTTGGAAACTGCATTAGTGATGATGTAATTTACCGTAGAGTAAGACATTGTGTTACAGAAATGGACAGAGTTCTAAAAGCAGTTGAAGCATTAAAAGCAAATAATCTTATTGAACTGGGACAGCTTTTATACGGTTCTCACAATTCCCTTAAAAATGATTATGAAGTTACTGGACTTGAACTTGATACATTAGTTGAAGTTGCCAGCAAACAAAAAGGATGTATTGGAGCCAGAATGACTGGGGCTGGATTTGGTGGATGTGCCATTGCTCTTGTTCACAAAGACCATGTTGATAAGTTTATTGATAAAGTAGGAAAGGCTTATAAGAAGGTTGTTGGCTATGAAGGCGGCTTCTTTGGATGTTCATCTGGTGATGGGGTCAGTGAAATATAGTCGGGGCGTTACGGGGTGTCCCCGTTAGAAAGGGTAGCGAAAAAAAACGGGAAGTCAGTTTACTGGCTTCCCGTTTTTTGTAGCGAGGGGAAGGCTTTCCCCTCCTGAAATCTATTAAAGACTTGGATTCTTATCGAAGAATGCCTTTGTTTCTCTAGCAGCAACACCAGAAAGTACAATCAATGATACACAGTTAGGAATAGCCATCAAACCGTTTGTAATATCAGCAATTGTAAATACCTGAGTTACTGTGAAGTATGGTCCAATGAATACTGCAAGAATATAAATCCAGCGGTAAACTTTTACTAATCCCATTTTTCCGTTTGTTAAGTATTCAAGACATTTTTCTGAATAGTAATCCCAACCAAGAATTGTTGTGAATGCGAAGAATACGAGACAAAGCATCAAGAGGAACTGAACTGAACGTCCGTCACCACCAAGAACTTTAGAGAAAGCAGCAGAAGTAAGAGCTACACCCTGTAAATCACCAGCACCTGTAGCATCTGCACCTGTGTAGAAAGCAATTACAATTGAAAGACCTGTCATTGTACATACGATAAGTGTATCAATTACAGTACCAAGCATAGATACAACACCTTGTTCAACTGGTTCATCTACTTTTGCAGCTGAAGCAGCGATTGGAGCAGAACCAAGACCAGCTTCGTTAGAGAAGATACCGCGAGCAATACCTTTCTGCATAGAATCTGTAATCTGTTTGAACATCCAACCAGCAGCACCACCAGCGATTGCTTTGAAACCAAATGCGTTTTTGAAGATTACAGCAAAAGCAGCAGGAATCTTTGTTGCATTCATAATCAAAATTGAAAGACCCAAGAATACATAAATAACAGCCATTGTTGGAACAATTTTTTCTGCAACTCTAGAAATACGTTTAAGACCACCAATTACAACAAGAGCAACACCTAATGTTACTAATGCACCAGAAATAACAGTTGCCCATGTATATGAGTTTTCGCCAATTGTAAGAGCGATGTGAGCACTATTTGGATCAAAAGCGTTATTTACAGCAGATGTAATACCGTTGATCTGAGTCATTGTACCAATACCAAGAAGACCAGCCGCAACACCAAATATAGCAAAAAGAACAGCAAGCCATTTCCAAGAGAAACCTGTAGCTTCTTTCATACCTTTTTCGATTGTGTAGAATGGACCACCAAGAACGTGACCATCGGCAGCATGTTCACGATATTTTACAGCAAGCATACATTCTGTATATTTTGTTGCTGTTCCAAGAAGAGCTGCAAGCCACATCCAGAACAAAGCACCAGGACCACCAGCAGCAATAGCAGTAGCAACACCGACAATATTACCTGTACCAATTGTTGCTGAAAGAGCTGTACAAAGTGCCTGGAATGGAGAAAGTTCGCCTTTTCCACCTTCTGGCTTTTTGAAAAGAGATTTAATACCAAGTCCAAGTTTTGAAAACTGAACACCACGCAAACGAATAGTCAATATAAGACCTGTTGCAAGAATAAGGATGATAGTTGGAAGTCCCCAAACAACACCATCGATTTTGTCAAGAATTTCTGTAAATTTTTCCATCTCGACACATCCTTTAAAAAAGATAAGAGCCAGTCTTAAAAAAGCCGGCTCTCTGAAAAGTTTAAAACGAACTACAAACTCTGTCCGCTTTGCCTGAGATATCGACTCGAATAGTCTTAACCCTTCGGCGCTCTACGTCGTTGTAGAGACTCTCCAGAGAATTATTACTTATGGAACCCATAGCAATAATAGAATAATTATAACAGAGATTTTGAGGGGTTGCAAGGTTGGGGAGGGGATGGCGGATGTATGGGAGATATTTAAATTTGGATAAAAAAAAGGAACTTTCGAAGAAAGTTCCTTTTTTTCTTTTATTTAACAACGCTCAAAAGGCTGCACTTGCTCGCCTCTTTATGCTTACACAGGTGTGGATAGGAGTTGAACCTACCAATCGCGGTTTTGCAGACCGATCCCTTACCGCTTGGGTACCACACCAAAAAAATATACTCTAAATATACCTAAATACTTTACTTGTGTCAACACCTTAGGGTATTATTAGTTTGCGGAATATTTGTTCCGCCTTCCATCCCGTAGAAGCTAAGCTCCGGGGTGTTTTTATATATATATGACCTCTTGCATTTCTGCAGGAGGTTTTTATTTTCTATCCATTATAATTTGTGTCGTCTTCATCTGAAATCAAACCAAGCATCTGACGATTTTCAAATTCAATAGCAAGAACGCCACAGCCACAGAACACTATATCTCCCAAAATTCCAAATTCTCTAAACCATGAAATTGCGATTATTGCAACTGCTAGAATATAAATCCCAACAGCTTTAAATATAAAATTCCTAGTTAAGCTTTCTTTATCTGCGAAACCATTTCTTAATCCTCGAATTACAAACCAAAATAAATCAAGAATAACAATACCAGCGGTAACTAATGTAACAATTCTATTTTGTGGCATTTATTTTTCTCCCTTTTTCAGCATCAAATTTAATGTATTTCTGGCACTTTCAAAAGCAAGAGGAATATTTTCAACATCTTCATAGCGTTCAACTCTATATGATATAAAACTCTGAACCTCTGATTCTTCTGCCTTAAGACTCTTTATAAAATCATCAATTGAATCAAAATCATCAGACAATTCAGCAGTAAAAAATAAATCACATGTTTTATATTCAATATTTTTATAGACGTAAGTGTTTGGAAAGGAACATAAAAATTCTGCATTTTTTATTTCCACCCCAATTTCTTCCTTACATTCCCTAACTACAGCTTCTTCAGCCCGTTCATCAAAATCTACAAAACCACCTGGCAAAGCCGCAAAACCTTTACGAGGCTCTTTTGCACGAACTTCGAACAATACATTATGATTCTTATCTCTTATAATTACACCAACTGCCGCAGCCACATTACAGTACAAATCAAAACCACAGTCTTCGCAGACCCATTTTCTATTTCCGTGATTTATAATTTTTTTACTGCCACACATTGGACACATATTAAAATCATTTTTCATTTGAAATACCTCATTGTAATTGCATCGGCCAGAGATTCTGATTTTTTCACAGACTGTATTATTAAGGGAACTATCAAAGGAATTATAGCCTTTATTTTTGCCATCTTTCCTTTTACCTGACCAAGTCCGCCTCTAATAGCCTGAGTCTTTATGATTGAACTTGCTTCATCCATTAAAACTGGAATAAATCTGAATATTATTTCTATAATCAATATAAAATATCGCACCGGAATCTTTAGAAGTTTCAGAGGGAACAATAGAACATTTAAACCATCTATCAAGTCATACTCAGGAGTAGAAACAAAGAATGCAGATAAACACACCAGTGCAGAATCAGTCCTAAGAATTCCTGCTAAACAGAATAATAATTTAGAAGGAGTGATTAGAAACCATTTCCATTCTGTATAATGAACTTCTCCTGGCACAGGCTGGTGAAAAATCAACTGAAAGATACAGAAGAATAACAAAAATGGAAGAATCTTTAAGCAGGATTTTATTAAATTTTTCAAGCTAAAACCACAGAACTTTCCATATATTGCAGAAGCACAAAACATAACTGCCGCAAGCCAGATTGGACGAACCGCAAGTGAAACTATGAACATTGCAAGAAAAACCAAAATCCGCAATGCAGGATGCAATTTTTCCACTGGAGATTTTTTTCTTCGGTTTGCACCAGAAAGCCCCAAACTGATATTTCTGAGCTTTTCCAGTAAACCAATAACAGGAACAGGAGATATTGTGCTTAATTCAGATTTCACATCATTTTTATCATCTTGTAATGTATCACTGACAAGTCTTCCATTTTCTATTCTAATCTCCCGGTCAGCAAAATCAGCCTCATCTCGTTTGTGAGTACTGAATAACACAGTTTTTCCTTGTTCAGCCAGATTTCTAAGCATTTCCATAACTTGATTTCTGGCACGACTGTCTAAACCGGCAGTTGGTTCATCAAGGAAAATAATATCAGGATTCATAGCCAGAATACCTGCAATTGAAAGTCGTCTCTGTTCTCCACCAGAAAGTAACTGAGTTCTACGTTCACCAAATTCATCGAATGGCAAAGCAGCATCATTCATTGATTTTATAACAATATCTTTTAGATTCTTCCCATTTTTTCCTGCATTTCTTGCACCAAAAGCAACATCATCAGCAGCGAAGGCCTCAAAAAGAGCTGCTTTTGCATTTTGCTGAGCAATAACAGGACGCGAAACTGCAGAAATCACAGTGTCTGAATTTAATTCATTTTGTTTCTGTAAAAGTCCACAGCATAATTCCATAATGGTAGATTTTCCAGCTCCGGAAGGACCTGTCAAAGCAGTTACAGTGCCTTTATATAAATCAAAACAAACATCTTTTACACCGTGTCCATCTTTGGAATATTTAAAATTTAAATTACGAACTTGTAATGTAACTGTTTTTTCCAAATTTTTTTTAAGTAATGATTTATCTGTTATTGGAAGAGGTGTTCCTTCAATTCTTGCAAGATTCTCAGGATAAGACAAAAAAGCATGCTTAGTTCCGTAATAAAAAATTTTTCCTTTTTCCATTCCAATTACAGTATCTGCTTCTGCTACTACTTCCATATCGTGAGTAATTTGAATAATTGTATTTCCACATCTATGCCAATAACGTATAAATTCAAGAATTTCTTTACGAGACTCTGGATCCAGCATTGATACAGCTTCATCTAAAATAAGAATTTCAGGATGAAGGGCAATTACTCCACTAAGAGCTATTTTTTGGGTTTGACCAAGTGACAAAGCCGAAGTTGATGAATCAGCTCTATCCAGCATATCTACAATATTAAGAGATTCAATAGTTCTAAGTTCAACTTCACTGGCTTTTAAACCTAGATTCTGAGGTCCAAAAGCTGTATCTCTGGATACTATTCCACTAACCAATTGTTCCTTTGGGGATTGAAAAACTATACCAATTCTGTAATCAGGCTGAACCTCTATTTTGCCTGCAGCTGGCACTTCAAGACCACATAAAAGTCTTGCCAGAGTACTTTTGCCACTTCCGTTATATCCAACAATGGCAACATAAGACCCCTTCTCAATTCCAAAGGACACATCATCCAGTGCTGTCTGATTATTTTGAGGATATGAATACTTTAAATTTGAAACAGTTATAAGGCTCAATCTTAATCTTCAAGTACGATATTAACTGAAAGTCCTGACAAAGATGGTGTATTCTCAGGAACCTGCTCATCCACAACTGGAGCCTTTTGAGCAGTTACAATGGTACCACCAGATGGCACGGTAACTATTGCGGTTCCACCAACAGAAACAGCTTCCTGTGCAGCAGCTGTCGTAACAGTATTTCTTACTTTTTCATTTCTCTTAAGAATATTTACCATCGGCGTTTCAGGATTTCCGTTAGATTTAATTGAAACAGTCTGATTTTTAGCTACAACAACTGCACCAGCTGGTGCTTCAGCATATATCTCTTCTGCAGGTGTTGTGGAATTAGCTGGACCGTTATCAAATTCCTCTGAAACAGAGGATTCTGTACCTTCTTCCATTTCTTCTGAAGCTTCTTCTTCATCCGACTTTTCTACATTTTTTGAACGTTTTAAATTATCTGTATTTGCATACACAGCAACAGCACCTTCATTACAAGTAACATGACCATCAGCAGTAACCATAAAATCAGTTCCACGTACAGAAGCGACAGCAATTGGAGTCTTAATTGTATAGGAAACGCGTTTTTCAGCTGGATGAGTTACTTTGGAACGAACGACTCCTGTTTTTAAATAAAGTGAAACATCGTCTTTAGAGGTAGATTCTGCAAGTTTTTCCAAAGTAATTCTAGTTACCGCTCCAAGTGTCATAATTGAACCAGAAAACTCTATTTTTACTTCAGATTGAAACCCTGTACTTATTACATCACTTTCAGAAAGCTGATCTCCAACTTTTAATGGAATCCAGCTGTCTCTATTATCTTTACTAACTTCGACTTTTCCTTTTATATATGTAACTCTCGCATTTTCAGCAAAAATTTGACCTGTTATAAAAAATATTGCTAAAAGAGCTATTATTTTTCTGAAAGTATTTTTTTTCATTTTTATACCTCCTTAGAAAGATAACGAAACATTCACATTTAATGATGCTTTATTCATTTCTCCAGCATTTATTATATCGTGATAATAAATAGCCGAAAGTCCAAGCTGTAAATCTGTGAAAATATTAAAATACATATTTGCTGTAAAGTTTAATCCCTGGAAAATAATTTCATTTTCTGGATATCCCAATACTACTTTACCATTCAGAGAAGCATAGAAACGTTCCCAAAGGAAAATAAAATCAACATTTGGCATAATTACGCCAGAAAGTTCTGGTTCCAAATATGAATTATATGCAGTGTTAGACGTAAAAGTTACAAAAGGTTTAAATATTAATTGATTACCTGACGCATATTCTGCATTAAGCTTTAGGGTAAAGAATGAAATTGGGAAAATCTGAATGGACAGAGCCGAATAATTTGAAAAAGCGTCAAAATTTTCCAATGCAAAAGTTGTAAGCAGACTGTAATAAACAGGACCAACAATTGGACCGTTCAATGAAAAAGTTCCATAGTACCTGTTGTATTTAGTTTCTTCCATATCAAAGAAACCACTTAATTGAACATTAAAAGTTTGATTCAAGAAAAGTGATGGCAATTCCATAGATAAACAGACTGGCATATATCTATGAGCCATTACATAAACAGAACCATCCACTGTATGAACCTTATGTTCGTTTGAAAGCATTGCAACGGTCATTCCATTCAAATAACCTGTATAGCCTATATAAGCATTTGCTTCAAAGGAAGGCATTGAATATTTTAAAAGCATACCATCATTGGTTTGCGAAAATATCTTACCCGTTAAATCTGAGATTGCAAATCTTCCGACAGAGTAATTAAACATCCCTTCAGCTATTCTTAGATTTCCAGAAAATTTCAACAAATCTAAATTAATTATAGGAGTAAAAACAAAAGCATTGTTCTCTGAAGTTAGAAAATATTTTCCGCTAGCCTGTGCTGCAAAATTAATTATTCCATCTGGAACCAAAGCGCCTGTCATCCATAAACTGGCAGAGTTAGACTGCTTAATGCGATTAGTTTCTGAAGAAAAATTCTTAGTTTCATATCTTAAATCTTCAGTTATTAATCCCCCCCATTCCATGGAAGAAAGAGGAACTAACAACAATATTATGCTAATAAATAAACCTGCTGCCTTTTTCATTCTTATCCTTCTAATCTATAGAAAGCTCCATATTTCCATATTTAATAGAACAGGAAGTATAAAGATTCATAAGTTCCTGTCCGGAAATAATTTTCCCTGGATCTGAATTTTCAGGTAGAACACCGTCTGCTTTCAACTGCTTATAAGCATATCGTGGCGCTCCATGAAAAATTCGATAGAATAAACCACCTTGAATATCCCACAACTGGGCAAAAATGAAAGTAATATTTGCCAAAGGTACTAAAGAAGCTTCATAAGAAGGTACAGGAATCTGACCTTTTTGATAAAGTGCATTTATACATTGTGTATAGGAAGCATCTTCCTGTACAAGTCCCTGTTGTACCGCAGAAAGATAACATACCTGACCTAAAGAAACCTGAGTAGTATCAAGAATTTCTGTTATGACTTTAGAAGACTGTGCATGAAGAGAAAAACATATAAACAAAACAAAAAACAATGTATAAACTTTTTTCATTTTAGTTCCTGTATTTTTTATTCTATTGTAACACTAATTTCTACAGTACCTGTTGATGGTTTATTTTCTACAGGAGTTTCTTCTACAACAGGAACATTTTCAACAACATTACTCTGTGTTGAAGAAATTGATGTAACTGTATTTGAAACTACGGAACTAGAAGCTGACTGAACAGATTCCTTACTTGCAGCTGTAGAAACTGCCTGTACAACAGCACTGACAGACTGTACTGCTTTGCTAACTGGAGCTGAAACCGAACCTGATGAAGATACTTTTGCAGACTGATTAGCCTTTACAAGAACAACCTTCTGTTCTGGTGCAGGAGCTGCAGCAGGTGCTGCTTCTTCTGTAGAATCAGAAGATGAACTTTCAGCACTCTCTGAAGAAGTTTCTGAAACTACAGAAGCTTCTGTCTGTTCTTCAGATTCCTCTTCAACCGTTTCAGCATCGCCTGAAGAACTTTCTGCTGGAGGAATATAAGCTGCAACGCCTACAATTCCTGATGTTACTACAGTTTCACCTGTAGAAAACATAGAATAATCTGTTCCACGGGCAGACGCAACGGCAATAGCTGTATGCACCTGATAGTTTACACGTTTAGATTCAGCATGATTTACCTTTGATCGTACAGAACCTGTCTTCAAATAAACATTTACTTTATCCTGAGTCTTACCTGCTGTAAGTTCTTCCAAAGTAATTCTAGTAACAGGTCCAAGACACATAATTGAATCAAGAAGTTTTACTTTAGCTTCTGACTGGAAACCTGTACTAATCATTTCATTTTTTGAAATTTTATCACCTGGTTTTAAAGAAACCCATTCATTTCCACGCTGAACTTCAACTTTACCTTTTACATATGTAATTTCTGCATCAGCAGCAAATAAAGCAGTGCCAGCCGACAAAGCTATAAAAATCATTAATAACGAAACTATTTTTTTCATGACAAACTCCTTAAAGCAGATTAGAAAGTCAAAGATGCTTTAAATGTTCCTCCAAAATAATTGGAATCAGAATTATTCACATCTATATAGGCATTACAATCTAACCCAATCTGAAAATCACTGAAAAGATTATAAAGTATTGTAAGGGTTGTATCGAAACCGCTGTATTTCAACTCATCTGAAGGCATTAAACAAACAAATTTTTCTGTAAGATTTGCATAAAGACCATTAACTGCATAAGTTGCTGTTAGTTTTGGCAATAAAACTCCACTTAATGGATAACCGCCAGCATAATTACAAGCAGTTTTTGCAGTTACAGTCTTAAACGATGTAAATGCCCCTTGTTCACCAGAAGCGTACTCTGCACCAATTCCAAGAATTAAAGAATCAGTTGTAAAGAACATCATATCTGCTTTGGCATACATCATAAGATTTTTGAATTCTGAAGAACCCAATGTTGCAGCAAGGGAATAAGTACCAATTGTAGAAATGGAACCATTCAAAGTAACTGTTCCATAGAACAAAGAAGGCAGTTCCTGTTTAGGATCAAGAAAGTACATTGCCTGTAAGCCAAGTACATCAGTTCCAAAAAGTGCTCCATAAGAAAGTTCTGCACTCAAAGGAATATATCCGGCACTCAGATTATAGAACTGATCATTTGTATTTGTATTCAAAGCAGTCATTGAAACATTAAGACTGTTTAACAAACCTGTGTATCCGGCATATAAAGCGACAGACCAATTTATTATAGATGTACTAAAGTAAATACCATCACAAGTCTGGGCAAAAACCGCACTAGAAGCATCTGAAATAAAAAAACGACCTAAAGACAAATTAGCAAAA
Source organism: Treponema sp. (assembly GCA_016297805.1). Taxonomy (GTDB): domain Bacteria; phylum Spirochaetota; class Spirochaetia; order Treponematales; family Treponemataceae; genus Treponema_D. Next base: position 11,200 of record JAEDFX010000034.1, read on the forward strand.
CCGGAAGCTGTTCCCCATGTACTACCCAGTTTCAACAAATCTACGTCAACAATATTTGTAAAGGTGGAAACATCATCTGCTTTTGTATAACTATATTTATAAAGTCCTTCAGCAGAAAAGCTTAAATTTTTATTTATTGGAGTTGCCATGGAAAGAAAAATGCCATTTGATTGATTCAACTGAACACCAGTATTACTCAAATTCTTAGCAATCTTTGTATTGTTATCAATAAGACCGCTCCATGTAAAAGCAGAGAGGGATGCTGTAAAAGCACAACCTAAAATCAATGCAGATAAAACTTTTTTCATATTACTCATCTCCCATTGAGATTTCTGTAATATCAAAATCTCCATATTTTCTTAAGCATGAAGTATACATACTCAAAATATCCGATCCAGAAATATGATCTTTTGGCTGAACGGAAGCAGCTATAATACCGTCTGACTGAAACTGTCTGAACACATAACGTGGAGCACCCTTAGTAAGCCGATACATTAATCCACCTTTTACATTCCACATATGAGAAAGTAAATAAGCCGCATCAATTGCAGTAATAGCATCATCTTCGCTGTAAAGCTCAGTAATCTGACCATTCTCATAAAGTGTTTCTACCGCATGAACATATGTTGCACCATCAAGAATTAACTGTTGCTGGGATGCAATTAAATAACAAACCTGTCCATATGTTGCATCATCTGATTCAAGAATATCAGTTATAACATCTGCTGACTGAGCAAAAGCCGCAAATGTAAAAATAAATGTGAACAATATAGAAATAATTTTTTTCATTGGAACATTCTACAGCACATTTTGACAGTTGTCTACTTTAGAGAGTATACTGTTAGTCAATGAAAACACTTAAGGATATTGCAAATGAATGTTCAGTTTCCATAGCAACTGTATCAAACATTCTTAACAACAAATCTAATGTCTCAAAAGAAACAAAAGACAGGGTACTTAAAGTCATTAAAGAATCTGGTTATAAGCCAAACTATATGGCACGAGGATTAAGAGCAACAAAAACTAATACCATAGGACTTCTGATTGATGATTTGACTCAGTTCTCTACGCCTATGCTTGTTGATGGAATCATGGCTTATCTTGAAGCAAATAATTATAAATCTGTTATAGAGAATTTGAGATTTTTTTCAAAATGGAAAGATAAGTGGGAAGGAAACCCAGCCTACAACAATGCTGTAGCTTCATCTATCCAGCAATTTGATGCTATAAAAGTTGACGGAATCATTTATGTTGCCAGTCATTGCCGCAACATAGACAGTATTCCAAAAAATAATGACATTCCTACAGCAATCTGCTATGCCTTTTCCAAAGAAAATCCAATACCATCTGTAATGATTAATGATGAAAAAGCTGCCTGTGAAATGACAGAATATCTCATAAAAAAGGGGCATAGTAACATTGCTGTAATTTCAGGTTCCAAAGATAATATTCACACAGAAAAACGCCTTTTGGGATTTAAAAATACCTTAAGCAAAAATAACATCACTTTTAATTCCAAGCTCATATGTTATGGCGACTGGTCCTTTGACGGTGGTTACAATGCCTGCAAAGAGCTTTTTAAAACTAATCAGAAATTTACAGCTATTTTCTGTTTTAATGATTTAATGGCTGCAGGAGTTTATAAATATCTTAGAGAAATAAATCTGGAGCCTGGAGAAGATATTTCAGTTGCAGGTTTTGACAATCGTTTTGAAGAAAGCTTTTTAAGGCCAAAACTTACGACTATGCAAATTCCACTTTTTAATATAGGCAAAAAATCTGCAGAAATAATCCTTAATAAAATTCAACAACAGGATTTGGACAATAATGAATTATATATAGATTGTACCTTTATTGAAGGTGAATCAGTAAAAGGAGGCTAAGATAAAACCGCTAAAATAGCGCGGCTTTATCTTACCTAAAGTTTGCGTTGCAAACTTATTCTTGAACTGCTGTTCCTCATTACATTACGGAACAGCGTAAAAAGTCAAATCGATTGTTGAAACAATCTTCTTGACTTTTTATGGGAGCTAATAATTAAGTATGAACGAACAATTAATCATTGATTACAAGAATTTCTTGAACAACGGAAAAACCGAACGAGAATGCGTTGAACAAATTATCAAACTTGCAGAAAAAAAAGGGTATAAAAATATTTCAAAATTCAAAAATCTTAAGTCCGGCGACAAAGTATATATAACAAAAATGAATAAAGCCGTGGCTCTTTTTGAAATTGGTCTGGAACCCATTGAAAACGGTCTGAATATTCTAGGAGCCCACATTGACTCCCCTCGCCTTGATGCAAAACAGAATCCTGTTTATGAAAAAGATAATATTACATATATGAACACTCACTATTATGGAGGAATTAAAAAGTATCAGTGGACTACTATTCCTCTGGCAATTCATGGAGTTGTATGTAAAAAAGACGGAAGTACTGTAAATGTTGTTATTGGTGAAAATAACGATGAACCTGTATTCTGCATTTCTGATATTCTTCCACATCTTGCACAGGATCAGATGAAGGACAAGGCCAGTGATTTTATTAAGGGTGAAGATTTAGACGTTATTATGGGTTCTGTTTCTCCAACTAAAGCTTCTGATGACAGTAAGAAATCCGAAAAAGAAAAGAGTAAAAAGGTTATTCTTGCTTTGCTAAAAGAAATGTACGGTATTGATGAAGCTGATTTTGAATCTGCAGAACTGGAAATTGTTCCTGCTGGAAAAGCTCGTGATATGGGACTGGATCGTTCTATGATTCTGGGATATGGCCAGGATGACCGATCATGTGCATTCGCATCTGTTGCTGCAATGCTGGAAAGCAGAGCTGGAAAACGAACTACATGTACAATTTGTGTTGATAAAGAAGAAATTGGAAGCGTTGGTGCAACAGGTATGGCTTCTAACCTTTTTGAAAATATGGTTGCAGAAGTAATCGCATTAACTGATTCTTCTTATAGCGATTTGACATTACGTCGTTGTTTAGCAAACAGCAATATGCTTTCTTCAGATGTAAATGCCGCTTATGATCCAATGAATGCAGGATTATATGATAAAGAAAATGCAAGTATGCTTGGAGGTGGAGTAACTTTCCAAAAATACACAGGAAGCCGTGGAAAATCCGGTGCTTCTGATGCTAATCCTGAGTTTATTGCAAAGGTTCGCAGTGCAATGTACGATTCTAACGTAAACTATCAGATGGCAGAACTTGGAAAAGTTGATCAGGGTGGCGGTGGAACTATTGCCTACCACGCTGCAAGATATGGAATGAACGTTCTTGATGCAGGCGTGGCAGTTTTGAGTATGCACGCACCATGGGAAATTACAAGTAAGGAAGACATCAGCCAGATGTATGAATGTTGCAAAGCCTTCCTGATTATTAGTTAGTAATAAGACAATATAAGATGGTCCCTTAGACACGCTCAGGGGCCTCAATTCTGTTTATTTCTTAGACATCAAAACTTCATAGATTCGGTCAAATTCTTTGGCTGAATCAAATCCAATTACAATGGAACCCTTGTTTATATCACCTTTAAGGTTTACAGCACGGGTTCCAAAAATATTACGAAGCTCCTGCTCAAAATTAAGAACATCAGCATCTTTCTTATCAGCTTTCTTTTCTACTTTTTTAGCTGCGGCACGACTACCACCGTTATATTCATCAGCAAGAGCTTCAGCCTCACGAACCGAAAGACCATTTCCTACAATTTTTCCGAACATTACACGCATATCTGCATCATTTTTTACCATGAGCAAAGCACGAGCATGTCCTGAAGTAATCTGACCGGCAACAATAGCACGCTGAATATCTTCTGGTAATTTTAAAAGGCGGATTGCATTTGCAACTGTAGAACGATTTTTACCAACTCTTTTAGCAACCTCTTCCTGATTTAAATCACTCATCTGGATAAGATTGTAATATGCAGTTGCTTCTTCAATAGGGTTCAGGTCGGCACGCTGAATATTTTCAATAAGTGCCATTTCAAGCTTCTGCTGTTCATCAAATTTTCTAAGCTGAACAGGAACCTTTGTTAATCCTGCCATTCTTGAAGCACGAGTTCGGCGTTCACCAGCAATGATATAGAAACCACCGTCACCTGCATCTTCAATAATAATTGGCTGAAGAATTCCATTTACCTTAATTGATTCGCAAAGTTCTTCCAGCTGTTTCTGATTAAATTCAACACGAGGCTGTTTTGGATTAGGTTTAAGTAAAGCAGGATCAATCCAAAGACTTCCATCCTCTTTCTGTTCAATAGCTGCAGGTAGATTTGATTGTTTCACAGAAGAAGCAGCACCTGTAGAAATAGCAACTTCTTCAGAGGCAGCTGGATTATCACCTAAAAGTGCACCCAGACCTTTTCCTAATGCATTTCTAGCCACGACGAATTACCTCTTCTGCTAATTTTTCATAACTACGTGCACCAACACAATCAGGATCATACTTACAAATTGGAAGTCCATGTGATGGAGCTTCTGAAAGTCTTACATTGCGTGGAATAATTGTATTGAATACAACATCTTTAAAATATGATTTAACCTGCAATACTACATCCTGTGCAAGACGTGTACGTGCATCATACATTGTAAAGAAAATTCCACCAATCTTAAGATTAGGATTAATACTTTTCTGAACCTTCTGAACTGTCTGAAGCAAAAGTGTAATACCTTCAAGAGCAAAATATTCACACTGCATTGGCACAAGTACAGAATCTGCAGCTGCCAATCCATTTAAAGTTAAAATTCCAAGGGAAGGTGGACAGTCAATAAGAATAAAATCATATTTAGCTTTTAAAGGTTCAAGTGCATTTTTCAAATAGAATTCACGGTCTTCCTGATCTGCCAACTCAATTGCAACACCAGACAAGTCAATAGATGCACTGATTACATCAAGATTTTCTACAGGTGTTTTTTTTACACAATCTTCAGGCTCAACCTGTCCAGCAAGCAGTTCATAAACTGTAGGTTTATCTTTTGTAGCACCTACACCACTAGACATATTTCCCTGAGAGTCAAAATCTACAAGAAGAACCTTTTTTCCGGCAAGGGCAACATAAGCTCCAATATTAATAGCAGAAGTTGTCTTTCCAACTCCACCTTTCTGATTTACAAAAACAATACACTTTCCCATAAAACAAAATGTACCATTTTTTCTGAAAATAGTATACTGTGAGATAGTATGATTTTAAGCGCCACATTATCAAAACCTTCTGCCAACGTTGAAGCAGAACTGGGAAAACCTTACGAAAAAATTAAGATTAAAATAGAGAACTCTTCGCAGGGAACTGGATACTTTGCAGAAATGTTCACAAAAACTCAGGTTTTTCATCAGCATTTTTCTGAGCAGGAACTGAATGATTTTCTTTCTAAACACGCTGGAGTTACTTTTAAAAACTGCGTAAAACGTACAGAAGCTGAAGAAATCACAATCATGGCTAATAAAAAGGGGAAGATTACAGAACTGGTTCACCCCATTCAACAAGCTCAGGGATCACAAGGACAAGTGGGACAGAGTTCTTTGAAGATTTTGCCTCCTAAAAAGAAAAATTATCTTTTGCAGGAAGGTATACCTGTACCTTTTTTAGTGATGTTAGGAATTATGACACCAGAAGGAAAGGTTGTTAGTTCTAAATACGACAAATTCCGCCAGATTAATAGATTTCTGGAATTTATTGATGATGTTCTACCTTCGGTTACTGAGCCTGTTGAAGTGCCTCATTCCGATACAAAACCACTTCACATTGCTGATTTTGGATGCGGAAAATCATATCTTACATTTGCTGTTCACTACTTTCTTACAGAAATAAAACATATTCCTTGTGAAATTGAAGGTCTGGATTTAAAAGAAGACGTAATAAAATACTGCAACGATATGGCAAAAAAGCTTAATCTGAAAGGATTGATTTTCCATACTGGAAACATTGCCGATTACAGCGGTGAAAAATCTCCTGATATTGTGATTACCCTCCACGCCTGCGACACCGCTACAGACTTTGCATTAAAATATGCAGTTGAAAAAGGTGCAAAGGCAATTTTAAGCGTACCATGCTGTCAGCACCAGATTAATCAGCAGCTGCAGGAACAGAAGGGACAGGTCTCGTCGATTCCAGAAGAATTTAAACCACTTTTGAAATGGGGAATAATCCGCGAAAAATTTTCTTCGCTGGTAACAGATGCTTTGCGAGGTGAATGGCTGGAATCTCAGGGCTACAAAGTACAAATGCTGGAATTTATTGATATGGAACACACGCCTAAAAATATTATGATTAGGGCGGTAAAAAATAAAATCACAAAACAGAAAATTCAAGCCCTTCAACCAGCTCAAGAGCCAGAGTTATGTAGTAAACTTTCCCTGTCTCCAGAAATATGGAAATAGTTTAGAGAACGTTTTTCAAAAGAAAGTCTCCAATTCCTGACTCATTATTTGATTTTTCTGTTACAAAATCTGCAATGTTTTTGATGGCATCTAAACCATTGCACATGGCAACTCCGTAACCGCACATACGAATCATACTCTCGTCGTTCATGCTGTCTCCAAATGCCATAGTTGTTTTCTCGTCAATGCCAATATGGTGGGCAAGCCACTGAATTGCTTCTCCTTTACCGCAGTTTGGTGGAAGAATTTCCAGAAAATATGGTTTGCTTGTAAAAATTACTGCCCGTTCACCAAATTCTGCCCGCAGTTCATCCTGAAGCTTAAGCAATTTTTCTGGCTCTCCAGGAACCAGCATTTTTGTATATCCTTCTTTAAGACGTTCTTTATAATTTGAATCTTCAACGCCCTTCAATCCGCACAAATCTACATCCAAACGGGTCCACTCATTGTATTCAGGATAATAAATTGTGCTTGGTGTATAAACTTCGCTGCAAAATCCATAACTCTCTGCAATTTCATTAGTTCTCTGAAGAATTTCTGGTTCTACTTTACGGCAGAAAATCTGCTGACGCTGATGCATATCAAAAATACTGCAGCCATTGATTGCCACAAGATAACGGCCTGCTTCAGTACCTGCAATATCAAGACGACGAACAAATGGTAAAATAGCATCTTCTGCACGGCCTGAACATAAAACTACATAAATTCCCCGTTTTGCACATTCCCGCAAGGCTTCTACATTTCCATCATCAATCTGACGGTTATCATTTAAAAGAGTATCATCTAAATCAAGGGCTATAAGTTTTACATCCAGTTTTGACATTACATATTCTCCCAGGCATCTATAAATTCAATCATAAACTGCTGAACATCGCTGAACCATTTCTGCTGAAATTTTACAGCTTCTACACCAACATAACGGAAGTGCCAGCATTCCCAACGATAGCCTGTAATATCTTCATATCCCTTAGGAAAACTCAGACTCCAGCCATATTTTGCAGCATTTTTGTAAACCCACTGACCTGCAGCAGTTTTATCAAAGGCATCATCAACAGGAGCAAAATCAAGAACCAGTCCCAGCTGATGCTGACTTGTTCCAGGTCTTGCACTTTCCCGTTCAGCTTCTTCAAGACCATCAACCTTTACCCAATAATCAAAAAGATTTTTCTGATAGTCGTAGGAACGATATGTTGAACTTACTGTAAGAGTAACTCCATCCTTTTTTGCTGCGGCGGCAAGAGTTTTAAGGGCTTCAAAAGCTTCGGGACGGAGACTGAGGTTATTTTTGTTGATGGCGTATAAATCATTCTTTACTAATGAAATAAGATTTTTTGGTTCGTAATCAGCACCAACCTTATGAGTTTTGTCTATCAGGAAAAAAGGACTTAAATCTGATGCTGAAAAATCTGCTTTTGTGGCAAGAACTTTATGCAAATCTTCAAGAAATTCATTAGCATCTCCGTTGGGAATAGCAGCCTTACATCGTGGAGTCATGCTAACCAGAACCTTGTTCAATTTTTCAATCTCTGGATTCTGCTTTGGGGCAGCGAACAGAGAAAGACTACAGAATAAAACAAATACAATACCAAAAAATTTTTTCATTAATTTAACCTCAATTCACCGTTTTCCAAAATTACACGGGATGTTCCGTCTTCATACATTAAAGTAATTGTTGGTTCACGAACAACTCCATCAAGATGAATTAAACTTGGAGCATCATTATCATAATTTTCACCAATTGCAAAATGACAGGTATGGAAAGCTTTTTCGTCTTCCAGCATGTTTCCAGTAATTCTTGCGGCAGGGTTCAAACCGATTCCCAGTTCACCAATATTTCGGGCATTTTTTTTGTAAATTGCACCCTGACCTTCTGGAAGTTTCTTTTCCTTTTCATACTGCATTGCCCGAGTTTCGGCTTCTGTAATAGTTTTTAAAAGACGTTTTGCTTCTGCAGCTCCTGTAATATCTGTTACATAACCTTTTTCAACTTTACATGTAATCGGAGTTTCCAAAATTGAATCTCCATCGCTGAAGGTCATAGAGCCATCATAAACAATAATACCTTCACAGCCCTGACACTTCTGATTTTCAGCAACTTCGCTACCACCTACAACAGGACTGATAAAAACTTCACCTGCAGGAATATTTCCACCGCTTCCTGGTGTTGAAAAATCACCGTCATCAAACATCAGCTTACGGCCACCAACAGGAATAAGCAAATCTGTTCCTGCAGGAGCAGTTACTTTTACTGTAACAGCTCCTTTAAATAGTTCATCAAGTTTTTTACAACGAGTCTGCAGTTCATCGTAATCAATACCTGCAGTACGATTCATCATGTCTACTGTAATTCCTGGAGTCCAGGCACCACGCATAACTTTTTTACCATCCATAAGATAGTCAAAAACATGGGTGTATTCCTGCCCTTCAAGCTTATAAGGTGTAGCAGTTGCATGAGGATCTTTTCCCAGCTTTATATTTGAAATTGAAAAACAAACCTCTGGAGCTGTTCCAATTGCAGCAAGGACTTCTTCGTTTGCATTATCAAAGCTGGTTTTATCTGGCTGGAACATAAGTGTTGGAATTGCTCCTACGTCATTACTTGCAGAAAATAAATCCTGTGCAATTTCTGAAGTTGCTGGATTTGCAATAATCAGAACCCGTTCGCCTTTTTTTACCTTTACAACGTCTTCTACTACAACCTGTGCAGGAGTTCGTTCTTCCTTATATATATGTTTTTTTACAATTTCTTCTATGAGCATATAGCCTCCCATAAAAAGTCAAGAAGATTGTTTCAACAATCGATTGACTTATTACGCTGTTCCGTAATGTAATGAGGAACAGCAGTTCAAGAATAAGTTTGCAACG
>JAEDFX010000035.1 GCA_016297805.1 Treponema sp.
ATCTGTAGTTCCTACAAAAGCATCTTTTGCAGCATCATATTTTTCTGCATCGTAAAGAGCAATTTCACTCTGATTCAATTTATCAGAAGAAATAGTCTTTACATTTGTTTTTCTTGGGAAATAAGTATAGCCCAGAAGAACAACAAGACATGCCAAAACCATTGGAGCAACGGCCTTTGAAGTTTGCTGCAAAGTTACTTTAATTCCATTCTTAAGTTTTACACCAATTGCAACAAACAAGTTTACACCTACAGGAGGAGTTACCTGACCAATGGCAAGGTTTACAGTTGTAAGTACACCAAAGAATATTGGGTTAATTCCAAGCTTCTGGCAAACTGGGTACATGATTGGAATAAAGATGTACATAGCAGAGTTTGCATCAAGGAAGAGACCTGCTATAAGAAGAATGATATTTACAACAAGAAGGAATACGAATTTGTTTGTAGCAACGGCAGACAAAAGACCTTCAGCAGCAGATGAAATTCCGAACAAAGTACATACATAAGAGAACAAAGTAGCAGATGCAATAATGAGCATGATACTACCAGTTGTCTTTGCAGAATCAATCATAATCTGAAAAAGTTCTTTTAATTTGATTTCTTTATAGATAAATACACCAACAATCAAACCATAAACAGCAGCAACTGCAGCAGCTTCAGTTGGAGTAAAGATACCACCATAAATACCACCAAGAATGATTACAGGCATCAAGAGGCCCCAGAATGCATCCTTAAAGCTTTCCCATTTTTCTTTTGCAGAGTGTTTTTCCCCTGATGGCTGAATGTTCTTTCTCTTAACCTCAATCATGATTACAACAATAAGAGCAAGACCTATCAAAATACCTGGAAGAATACCTGCCATAAAGAGTTTTCCAACGTTATCGCCAGTAATAGAAGCGTAAACAACGTATGCAATACTTGGAGGAATAACAATAGCTGTTGAACTGGCAGTTGCCATTAAAGCAGTTGCAAAGGCAGGACTAAAGCCAGCTTCAATCATAGCAGGAATAAGTACAATACCAAGAGCAGCTACAGTAGCAGGACCAGAACCTGAAATAGCACCAAAGAATACAGCAGTAATAACACTTACAATTGCAATACCACCCTTTCTGTGACCAACAAGACTGTTAACAAACTTAACAAGACGAGTTGAAATACCGGCCTTAACCATGATATTTCCAGATACAATAAAGAATGGAATAGCAAGAAGCAAAGTCTTACTGATACCCGAATATGTATTCATTGCAACAACAGAAAGACTCTGACCTGCAGAAAGAATTGCAGCAGTTGCAGAAGCACCAAGACAAATTGCGATAGGTACATCAAGTAAAAGAAGAACGATGAATACGGCAAAAAGGATAATAGTAGTAGTCATTATTTATCCTCCTTTAATTTACGAGATTCAAGAAAATTAACTGTATTTTCAACAAAATGGAGAAGGAGGAAAATTCCAGAAACAGGAACAAAGCTGACAAAAATCCACAAAGGCCAGTGCATAACAAAAGTGTTTGTTCCCTGAGAAAATTCTACTGCAGTTCTTACAAAACCCTGATAAGTAAGAACACCACAGTATATAAGACTGATTGCATTTGCAATTAGCTTCTGAATCAATCTAGTCTTTCCCTTTAATTGATCTGAAATAAGACTCAAACCAATTAAACCACCGTCTTCACGCGATGCCAAAGCGGCACCAATAAGTGATACAAGTACAAAGACAGCTACAACGAATTCATCAACAAACTGGAACGAGTGATTAAAACAGAATCGTCCAATTACGTTAACGAAAATCAGAACGAGAATTGCAAAAGTAGCAACAACCATAACGGCATTTTCTACAGCCACAACTCCCTTCATAACTTTTTTGTATAAATTCATATACACTCCAATAATAATAATTTGTAATATTAAGTATTTATAAAGAATTTAAGTATTTGTAATTATAGAATATTTTGAAAAAAAATGATATTCGTTAACCATATAAAAAAGGAGTTTTTTTATGACTTTTGAAGTAGTTATTGCTTTTTTTTCTTTCTTGCTTATCTGTGGAATTACACCAGGTCCTGCAAATTTAACTTCTCTTGCCGCTTCTTTACAGTTTGGTCGTAAGCCTGCTCTTCGCCAGTGGTTTGGTCTTATCAGTGGAGCTCTTACAGATTGTCTTATTTCGGTAGTAATAGCTTTCTTTCTGGGTACTGCACTGAATGAATATGTAAAATGGCTGGCATTTGTAGGTGCTGCATATTTAACTTATCTTGCATTCAAACAATTTCGTCGTTCATATTCAACTGAACAAAAAGAAATTAAGGAACCAGGATTTTTAACAGGTTATATTTTAAATCTCTCTAACATTAAGATTATTCTAACCTGTGTAACAGCCCTATCCTCTTATGTATTACCCTATTCTACAAATTTCTTTATGCTGTTGATTTTTGGAATTAGCGTTGGAATTGTTCTTCCAAGCTGCAATCTGGTATGGCTTTTCTTAGGATTAACTCTGCAACGGTTCTTTGTAAAACACCAGAAGCTTGTAAACATAGTTATGGGACTTGCACTTATCTACTGTGCAGTAAAGCTTGCTTTAGTTCCAATTCTGAACTAGCACTTATTTACACAAATAATCAAGTGTCATACAGGCAGCGGCTCTAGTCAGTGCATGCTTTTCTTTTTCTATCTGCTGATTACAACGGTCGATTTTTGCACTAAGTACATCGGTTTCGCTTCCATATCCTGTTTTAAAAACAGTTTCTTTTTGAGCAATTTTTGAATCACAGGCTTCTATCTTTAAATCCTGATATTCCATTTTCATAGTACAAACTTCTGCTGTATTCCACTGTTCATTAAAGTTTTTCTTAATAGAAGAACGTGCATCCAGCTGATTAATATCTGCAGTTTTACTTTCACTAATTTTTCTAGAAACATCTCTAAGTTTTTTTCCGCCATCCCAAATAGTTGTTTTAAGGCCAACAGAAATATTTATAGAATAATCATCTTTTCTCTGCCAGTTTGGTTCAAAGAAAGGTACCCTTGAACCACCATAAGTTGCGCTTGCCTGCAAAGCTACATCTGGTTTCCAGTTCTCAAAGCCCTTTGCAATTTTTGTTGATATATTGCTTACTTCTTTTAATTGAGTTAAAAGCTTTATTGTAATCTGCTCTCCGGAAAGAGCTTTTTCCAGCATTTCCCTTCGGTCTTTCTGGATTACAGAGATGATTTCTTCATCTGAAACATCAAAATCAAGCTGTTCAAAAGTCAAATCTTCTATTCCAGTAGAATGTGTTAATTCCAAAAGTTGACTTGTTATCTGTTCCTGAAGATCCTGCTGTGCAATTTCCAGTTCCTTTGCTTGAATTCTTGCATCAACAACATCCTGATGTAACAACATTCCTGATTTTTCCGCATTTTCAGAAACTTCTACTAAGCGTTTTGCATATTGTTTTTCTTCATCAATAATCTGGCTTATCTTATTTAAATAATATAAACTTACAAGACGTGTTCTTAATTCAGTCTCAAGCTGTTGCTGTTTTGAATCAATCTGTGTTTTTTTGATTTCGGAAACCTGTTTATACAAATCTATAGCGTTCTTCAGTTTTCCCCATGTAAAAATCGGTTGAGTTAAAGACAACTGGAAATTATAAAGAGTGTCCTCCATACCATCAAAAACTTTTACATACTGTCCAGAACCTGCTGGTTTTACTCCACCCGGCCACTGAATAGAGTTTATAATGTCATCCACGTTTACATAAACTGTATCAATTGGAGGATTCGGCATATAAGTTCCGCTTACCTGTAAATCAATTGTAGGACCAAGTCCAGCATATGCATCTTTCACATCCAGCTTGCTACGTTCATATTCTTCTGAAAGAGTCATCAACTCCGGATTATTTGCAATCATGGAAGAATATAAATCAGAAAAACTGTACGAATTCTGTGGAAAAAGCCCTAAAGAGAAAAAGCTGAGTGTTAATAAAAGCAATATTTTCTTCATATTCACGTTCTATTGCAGCTGAACTGTATAATTGGCTGAATCACTGCGTAAAGTACACTGTTTTGATTTCCCGCCGCCAGAAACCTCTACATCAATTGTGGAATATTTTCCAGTGTAAGAATTATCAGTCCATGTATAACCATTTCCAAGTCCAGAGAAAACTCCATGTTTTTCTGTTCCACTTGTACCGATTGTCTGAGCGTATGTTGTAGCTTGACCTAAATCAATTGTATATGCATTAGTAGAATCTTTCTGTTTTAAAGAAATTGTAATTCCATCGTCTGCAGAAGTAGGTGCAGCAGGATTTGCTGTATACTGTCCATTTACAGATGGAACATTCAATCTTGATGATTTTCCATAGAAGGTAAGAGAATAAGATGGGTTCGAAATAACTTTTGAGATTCCAGTTTCGGCATCTGTACGGAAAGCGTAGTTTTTAGCTTCGTTATCAGCATTGTAACAGCCTTTCCATGTAATCTCGTCTCCACTTTGTACATAGGAAATCAAAACTGCAGGTGTATTTTCCTTTCCTGCTGTTTTATCTTCTGGAGTTGTCCAGCGTGGATATGTAACTGTAATTGCACCTGTTCCAGTTATGACACCATCGTAAACTTTTGCAGCAGCATTTGGCATTGTTGAAGTTGCCTGTGGAACTGCTACCTTTACATAAACTGTATTGCCAGTATTGTTTCCTGTAGCTACATCAATAAAATTCAAATTAAGAACTGTTGATTTTCTTACAGCCTTAAGTTCTGCATAAACTGTATCTGTGGAACTGTCAGAAATAATTACTGTCTGACCTTTTGTAATACCATAGTTTTCATGGAAGAAAATAAGATAAACATCTGTATAATCTGCATCTCGGCCAAAATCAGGCTTTGTTTCTTTCCATACCAGCTTGCTTATTGTAAAACTTCCGTCGTTTCCTGTTGTTGTATGTCCATAATAACCAGTTGGAGTAAATACTGTACCTTCCACCCAGTTATCAAAATCGCTGTCCCGATCACCTTCATTTACATAAGCATAAACATCAACATTTGCAATTCCTGCTTTAGGATTTGAAGTAGATTCTGCATCAACAACAAGTCCTCCTGTTCCACCGCTAAATACAGAATAACAACCACTTAAAGTAATCATAAATGAAAAGAATAAAATTAATCCGGTAAGCTTCAAGCCTTTGTTTCTAGTCATTTCTGTTTTCTCCTTCATTATCACCTTTTCTGCCAGCAGTTTTATTCTTTTTCTTTTTTCGGGCTTCAATTTCCATTTCAATGTCTGCAAGAATAAAATCCCGGGTATTCTTCCAGTCTTCAATTTTAAGCTGGAATGTAGTTTTTTCATTAAGATATTTTTCCTGACGAACCATTTTTTCGCGAAGTTCATCTTTTGCATCTTCATACATTTTTTCGCTGACACTCTGCATTATAGCAGTCTTATATTCACTCATATAATAAAGCACTGGAATCAATATCAGAGTAATCAATGTAGAAGTAATCAAACCTCCAACAATTGCCTGTCCCATAGGAGCATAAAGTTCAGCACCTTCACCGTGAGCAACTGCCATTGGAATATCACCAAGCAAAGTTGTAAGAGTTGTAATTAAAATAGGTTTAATACGACTTGCTGCTCCATCTGCAACAGAATCGTGGAGTAATTCTTCTTCCTCTTCCTTAGAAAGAATAACATGCCATTCACCATCTCTATTCTGGAATCCATGTTTCTTAGCAAGTTCAAGACGACGTTCTTTTCTAAGCTGATTAATATAGTCTACAAGAATAATACCATTATTTACTACTACACCGGCAAGAGAAACTAATCCTAAAAGTGAAAGCAGGTTCAAAGTTGAACCGAACATCATAAGGCCAAGTACAACTCCAATAAAACAGAATGGAATTGTCATCATAATAAGAAGTGGCTGCTTAAAGCGTTCAAACTGAAGAGCCATTACAATATAAACAAGGAAGATTGCTATAAGAATGGCAGTAATCATTGGTGTAACCATATCTCCAATAAGAGCCATAATACCACCGCTTTTACTTGTTACACCATTTGGAAGAGGATGCTTTGCCAGATACTGATTTACTCGGCTGCTAACACCTGTAGTATTTTCACCTGTAAGAGTTGCTGAAACAGTGATTGTTTTTGCACGATCCGAATGGTTTATCTGAGAAATAGACTTTTCTACTCTGATATCTGAAAGGTTGGCAAAAGAAACATCCTGCCCGTTTGATGTAACAATATGAACATTGGAGATTGTATCTGCAGTAATATTTCCATCAGCAATATCAGAAGAAATATGAATATTAAAGCGGTTACCGTTATCAATATCCTTATAACGACCTGCATCAAGTCCCTGGAAAAGAATAGCTGATGTAATACCGGCTTCATAGCTGGTAATTCCCAATGAGCTTAAATATTCCTGGCTCATATCAATAACCATTGTGCTGGTATCAAAGTCTGTATCAAGACGAGCTGTAACAACTTCAGGGTCAGTTGCAAGGAAATCACGTAAATCACTGGCTGCAGCATACAAAGTGTTCATATCTTCCGAAATCAATGTAAGGCCGTATCCACCGCCGCCAGAAACATAACTTACCAGCTTATCAAAACCACCATTGGCAACTGTAATCTTACTGTCAGGAATGACAGAAGCCCAGATTTCCTGCATCTGGAACATAATATCATGAACATCGCGGGTTCGTTCTGCCACAGGTACAAGAACAACATGAGCATAACCTGCTTCTGGACTGGACTGTGCACTGGAAGAAATACTCTTTGTATAACTCTGTCCTACATAAAAAACAATATTATCGATTTCTGGTACATATTTGTACAAAAGTCTTTGGGCAACCTGCATTTTGGCATTAGTTTCTTCAAGAGTTGTACCAATAGGTAAATCTGCCGCAATATAAAAATCTCCAGAGTCGGTTGATGGAATAAACGAAATTCCCAGTCTAAGCGTTATGAATCCTGAAAAAATTAAAAGGAATACAGCTGCAAAAATAATGAATCCTCGATTTTTCAATGCAAGATTCAAAAGCTTTCTATAGCCATTTTCAAGTTTATCCATCAGCAAATCAAAATATCTTGGACGACGGCGAACAGCTGGCCCTGTATCTTTTAGTAAAGCTTTAAGAAGATATGGAACTACTACAACAGCAACTACAAAAGATGCAAAAATTGCCATGATGATTGTAACTGCAACTGCGTGGAGAATTTTTCCAATCAAACCCGAAAGCAATGCAATTGGAACATAACAAACAATTGTAGTTGCAGCACTGGCAAGAATAGAAGCAGCTACTTCATCCCAACCTTTATAAATAGACTGATTTACTGTATAAACCAGTTCTCCAGTTTCAGTATTACGTTCCTTGTAATAACGGTAAATCTGATCCAACATTACAGAAGAACCATCTACTACCATACCAAGAGAAATAACAAGTCCACAAAGAGACATAAGGTTCAGAGAAATGCCCATAACCTTAAGTCCAATCAAACTAAAGAGAATACATAATGGAATTGAAACGGAAATTGTCAGTGTAGCGCGCCAATCCGCAAGGAACAGAAGGATAACCAGAACCGCAAAAATAATACCCATAATACCAGAAGATATTACAGTCTTAAGAGAAGCCCGAACCTGACGGCTATCATCAGAAATAAGGTGGAATGAAACTGCTCCATTTGTTTCTTCTGTAACCTGTTGAAGAACCTTCTTTACCTTTTTACAGATTCTTACAGTATCACCATCATTTCGTTTTGTAACACTTACGAGTGTAATTGGATTAACACCATCTGTAACATAGTATTTTTCTTCTGGATAAGAAAGACTGACAGTAGCAACATCACCAAGATGAATAATATTATTTCCATCTGCAACGCCAACAGGAAGATTTTCAATATCATTTATAGAACTGAAACCACCTGAATAGCGAACTTGAATCTGTCGATTCTCATAAGCTGCATTACCCAGTGGCAAAGTTGTATTTCCTGCACTTAAAACCTGATAAACAGTTGCAACAGAAATTCCCTTTGAAGTAAGTTCATCAACATTCAGCTTTATATCAACCTGAAGTTCTTTTTCACCTTCAATCTGAATTTCAGAAACACCATCAATCTGAGTTAAACGAGGAGTTAAATCATTTTTCAAGAAATCGGTAACACGTCCGGAATCTTGTCCTGCCTGAACAGAAAATGTAATTACCGGCATCATGGACATACCACCGACCAGAGCATAAGGCTCTCCCTGAATACCCTCAGGCAAATCGTCTATTAATTGTGAAATTCTATTTCGAAGCTCTACAAGCTGATCATATGCATCGTAACCATCAGCATAAGTTACAGTAATCCAGCTCAAGGAATTGAAGGACTGGCTGTCTACGCTTTTAAAATGTGGCAGTGTTACAAAATTCTCTTCTAGAATCTTCGTTACATCCTGCTCAACATCCTCTGCACTGGCACCAGGATAAACTGTCATTACAATGGCTTGAGGCATAGTGATATCTACCATGAATTCGGTAGTCATGCCTGTGATAGAATAAAACCCAAAAACTGTAAGAACTAAAAGAAATATTGAGATAATTACTGGATGTTTAACCGAAAACTCTGATACTTTCAAATCTTGTCCTTAGTTCATTCCGTACTCTTCAAGAGCATCTTTATAAAGCCGCACTTTCTGGCCATCAAAAACAAAATTCTGACCATCAGTAACAATCCAACTATCTGCATAATCCGAAGAAACAATGAAGTTCATTCCGTCACTTGGAGTCTGTTCCGGCATTACAAACTTTACTGTTTCAGTTTTATCATCGTATATATAGAAACTTCCATCCATTTTTTTAGATTTGATTGGAAGGGTATAAACGTTTTCATGAGTTTTATAGGCAACCTGTACTTTTACATACATACCAGGACGGAATCTTTCACCAGGCTCATCAAGATGGCAAACAACTTCAAAATTCTTGCTTTGCGGTGAAACATATGGGGCAATATTTTCAATTGTTGCCGAAGTAACAGCATCATCATACATATTTTTTTCTGCTGGGCGAGTTACTGTTACAACAAGATTTTCTCTTTCCATTGTAAAAAGATCAAAATATTTTTCTGGAACCTTAAGTCGAACAACCTGATTTGTTAGGTCTGCAATAACTGCAAGTGGAGAACCTGTACTTGCCATTCCTCCAACAGCCTGGTCTGCAATTAATATAGTACCAGAAACAGACGCTTTAACCTCTGTATAATTCATCTGGAGTTTTGCAAGATCGTACTGAGCTGTAGAGGCATCATACTGGGCTCTTGCATTGTCATAATTCTGATGGGTTGTAGCTCCTGATTTATAAAGACTTGCTACACGATCATAAGTGCTTTTTGCGGCGAAATAAGCAGCCTGTGCCTGAAGAACCTGCTGGCGAAATGGTTCATCATCAATTTTTGCAAGGAGAGTATCTTTTTCAACAAAATCCCCTGCCCTAGCCGGATATTCCATAATTGTTCCAGATACAAGAGGAACCACAGGAATCATTGCTTTAGCTTCAACATAACCACTAATAACTACCGACTCTACTAGATTCTGCAGCACAGGTTTTTGTATTACTACAGTAGGAAGAGTATCCTCTTTTTCTGCTGTAGATTTTTTCCCTGTAACTAAAAAGATAAGGCCAACAAAAACAATAGCAACAATTACGAAAACTACTACTTTTGGAAAATGCTTTTCTTTCTTATTCATAGTATTTTAAATCTAACAATAAATATTGTAATTAACAATAGAATTTAATCTTAAAAAATTTTTTTTATATAAACTGCGTTATATTCTCATTTCCCCTAGCTATAAACTTGCCAGAAGATTTTTTTTCAATACAACAAGAGCAATAATACTCATTAAAATTTCTGCACAACAGGCAGTAAAGGCAAGTCCGAACAGACCAAATACATTGCTAAAAAGCAGGATAAAAGGAATTTCGAATACAGCTTTTCTGAAAATGGAGAAGACAAAAGCATAACGCCCCATTCCAAAAGCCTGGGAAATACCAACAACTACAAAATCCACACACATGAACGGCAAGCTCAGTCCAAAACCCTTTAAAAACTTTGAACCAATCTGAACTACATCATCATTATCCATAAACAGTCTCACTATCTGTTTTGATGCACCAAAATAAATAGCAAGAACTACCATTAAGGCAGCAAGTGTGATTTCAAAAATCTTTTTGATTGATTCTTTTACTCTGGCAGTATTTTTACTTGAAAAATTATAACCAATAAGAGGCATAACTCCCTGACTGAAACCAAAAATAATCTGAATTGGCAGCTGATTAACTTTGTTTACAATTCCGATTGAAGCAACAGCAAGAGTTCCAAAACCAGCAGCAAGATTGTTGAAAATTGTCATTGATACAACATTCAAATTATTCTGAATTACTCCTGGAAAACCTACAACAAAAATATTTTTGAGAATTTCAGGATTAAAGCTGATATTTCTTGGATTTACACTTACATAAGTTTTTCCATGAATAATAATCAGGAGAACAATAAAGTACAGAAGTGCGAAACAATTGGAAATAAATGTTGCAAGCCCTGCTCCTGCAGCCCCTAGATTCAAACCAAATGGTAAAATAAAGAATGGATCAAGGATTATGTTTAAGAGACAACCGCTGATAGCCCCGATACTTGCCTGCATTGCCCGTCCTTCGGAACGTATAATAAAACTAAACAGGATATTCATAATACCAGGAACAGATCCCATTCCTACAGTCCAAAAAAGATATCGACTAGTTACTGAATAAGTTTCTTCGCTGGTTCCCAAAAGATGAAGAATTGGTGAAGAAAAAATCAAAGTTGCCAAAGAAAGTAAAACTGCAAAGAACAGACCAAAATATATACCTGTAGCTGAGGCTTTTTTTACATTGTCATATTCCTTTAAGCCTAATTTTCTGCTCATAAGACTGGAAGCACCAATTCCAAAAAGATTTGTAATCGCATAGAACAAAGTCATTGCAGGTGCAACCAATGTAACTGCGGCATTTTCAACAGGATTATTTAATTTACCAACAAAAAAGGTATCAGAAAGGTTGTATATAATTGATACAACCGAACTGATAATCATAGGAATCGTTAAAGTGAATATTGCCTTAGTAACCGGCATTCGTTCAAAAAGTTCTTCTTTAGATACTGCCATAGACAAATTATCACGATTCGAATTACAAATTACAAGAGTTTTCCTTATTACTTTTTGTTATAGTTTTAAGAATCAATAGGAATACAACCAGAACTATAGGGAAAATACCACCATATAGAAGTCCATACTGTAAATTATCTCCGGCTTTCTGAGAAATCATTCCTACAGAACTTGGTCCAATTGAACCACCTAAATCACCAGCCATAGCAAGAAGTGCAAACATTGCCGTTCCACCAGTTGGAATCTTTTTAGAAGAAATACTTAAAGTTCCTGGCCACATAATTCCAACCGAGAAGCCACACATAATACATCCAATAAGAGCCACAATAGGTTTATGTGAAAGTGAAGCCATGATATAGCAGATTAAACAAAGAACGCCTGAACCTATCATAAACTTCATTAAATCAACCTTTTCACCAAATTTGCCATAGAAAACTCTACTGATTCCCATTACCATTGCAAACATTAATGGACCTGCCAAATCACAGATGGTTTTTGAAAAGCCCAATCCTGATTCAACAAAGGCAGAAGCCCACTGTGCCATGGAAATTTCTGAAGCTCCAGAGCATACCATTAGCACTACTGCAATCCAGAAAATTGGAGTTTTAAACAGCTGCAAAATAGTCATTCCTTTACCTTCATCCACCAAATATTCAATTGGACAGGTTGCAAAATTGTATATGTTGTACAAAGGAATAATTGCCCAGAAGCAGGCAACATAATGCCAGTTATCAATTCCAAAAATTGTAAAAAGAGCAGTAGAAATTAAAGTTACACCAACCCATCCCCAGCAGTAGAAGCTGTGCAGAAGACTCATTGTTGCTTCTTTATTTTCAAAAGGACAAGCCTCAACAATTGGTGAACAAAGAACTTCTATTAAGCCGCTACCAATTGCATACAAAATAACACTAATCATAATTCCAGCATAAGCAGAAGGAAGTACTTCAGGCAGAAAAGCGAGAGAAATAAGACCAACGGCAGAGAATGCTTCGGAAGCTACAATACTTACTCTATAACCAATTTTATCAACAAACTTGGCACAAAAAATATCAACCAGCAACTGAGTAAAAAAGAAGGCTGTAGGAATTAATGCAATCATTCCAAGAGGAATTTGATAATCATTATGTAGCTTCAAAAAAAGAAGCGGAGCAAAATTTGCTGCAATTGCCTGAGTGATAAAGCCTAAGTAACAGGCTCTGAGAGTTTTTTTATAGTTAGGTTTCTGAGTTATGTTCATAAGCTTACGTTATTTTACCAATGTGAATTTAGGTTTCTCATCATGATGATGCTCTCCATGATGATTACATTTTGCTTCAGGATTATCCTTAAGTGTACCATTTAAAAGAGCTTCAATAGCAGCATCTGGATTTCCAGTAATTCCAGCCAGCTGTTTAATACCTGCATTATTCAATGCATCGATTGCTCCCTGACCTCTGTTTCCAAGAATCAAAGTTTCTACACCAAGATTTTTAAGATATGTTGCCAGGTCATGATGTCCAAAACCACCGTTTCCAATAACTTCAGATTTTACTACCTTACCATTTTCGATTTCGTAAATCTTAAAAGCCTGAGTTTTTCCAAAATGCTGGAAGATTGTATTTGTGGCTGTATCATATGTAGCTGCTATTTTCATTTTTCACCTCTTATCCAAATAAATTCTGAAGATTTTTATCAACTGCCTCGCTAAGCTTATGCTTTGACATGCCTCGCTTGGATGCAATATATTCATAAATATAACCAATATGGGTTGGTTCATTTCGCACGCTTTTCAATGGAATTGGTGCGTAATATGGAGAGTCTGATTCTACAATAATTCTATCTTTTGGAACATATGACACTACCGCTGCCATATCATTAAAGTTTTTCTTTCCACCGTAAGTCACTGTTCCGCAGAAACTGATATACCAGCCTAAATTCAAAAAGAAATCCAGCTCAGATTTACTGTATGCAAATCCGTGAACAACTCCTTTATTCCATTTTACAGCTTTAAGAACATCTGCAGTTTCTACAAAACCCCGTCGGGAATGCAAAATAAAAGGCATATCAAGTTTTTTGGCAAGAGTTAACTGCAAGGCAAACAAATCTTTTTCTTCGCGAACTGTCTGATTGTCAAAATAGTCGTGGGCCCGGCCTTCATATTCAACTGAATCCCAATCATGGTCAATTCCACAAGGACCAATTGCCACTAAACGAGAAGCAAAATCATCATCTGAATTTTTAAAATCTTTTATTGTATTCTCAAGAAGCTCAACGGCATCAAATCGATTTTCTACTGATTCATAATCTGGCATTATTCCTGCACTAAAATGAATCATACTTAAAAGTATTCGTTTT
The DNA here is from genome assembly GCA_016297805.1 of Treponema sp. Lineage (GTDB taxonomy): Bacteria > Spirochaetota > Spirochaetia > Treponematales > Treponemataceae > Treponema_D. The sequence continues at coordinate 13,490 of JAEDFX010000035.1, forward strand.
TTTTCTTCATCTTCCTCAGGAATCATTTCAATACACTGCCGAAATCTTTTTACTCTTTTCCAGAGGTCATCTGCTTTAATTCCCGAATCTAAACCAAACAAGGGATGATTTGCAGCCATTCTTAATAGAATCTCAGTTCCTTCTTCCAGACCTGACTCTTCCGTCATCTGATGAAAATTAAATAAAAAATCTGAATACATATATTAGACGATTATACCACAAAGATTTTAGGATTTATACACAATCTATGTAAAAATGAAGTCTATTATCGCCAGGATTTCATTCAAATTCCCTGAAAATCTCTGTAGCTAACCAATCAGAAACTGGTGAATCTATTTTTCAGGAGAACACTATGAACTACACAGAATTATTAAGAGATCCAATAAAAACATCAGGCTTTTTTAAACTCCACTTTAGAACTTAAATATGCCATCAGGAATCCAACTACAAAACAGAGAACAGAGAAGATTCCAAGCTTTACACTTTCCAGAACTGCAAAACCTGGGAATACATTAATAATTGAACCAAAAAGCAATCCAAGAATTACAGAATATGACTGATTTGGAGCTTTCTTCAAGAACCATGAAATTAATTTTGCACCACAAAGCAGACCTAAAAGCACCCCTACCCCATTTGGCAGCAAAAGAAGAACTGCATGAACAAAAGTTTCAGGATGGAACATAGCAGGAATACTTGTAATGATGATTGGATAAACTCCAAGAATCAGCATAAGCAAAGAACCTGAAATTCCTGGTACAATCATTGCAATCGCCCCTAAAATTCCAGCTATGAAAATTCTGAATGTAAGACGAACTGAAAGAGCTGGAAGAATAAAGTTCATATCTGAAGATTTATCTATAACCTTATCGTAATAAGCAAAAATCAGAAGCAAAGCAAAGCCCACTAAAGCACAGATACAAATAGAAGCAATTCTACCTGCTCCAAGCTTTGTATCTTTTTCGTGTGTTACAGCATATCCAAAAATCATTGGAATACTTCCAACAATTAATCCTGTAAACAAATAATTAATCTGTACTGGGAAATTCTCATATAAGACAGTGAACAACTTACTGAAAATTACAATTCCACTTAACATTCCTATTAATAGAGGAAAAACGAATTTTCTATTTCCCCAAATTTTCTTTACATTAAAAGTGATGGCATTAACAAATTCATCATAAATATTGAATACAACTGCAAGAGTTCCTCCAGATACACCAGGGATGATATTTGCCATTCCAATTACAATTCCATAAATCAATAAAACAATTAAATTCATATTTATAATCTAATATATTCTTGAAAAATCTTCAAATGTTCTATTATAGTTAATCTTATGGAACAATCAGATATTTTAATTATTGGTGCTGGTGTAGCCGGCCTTGCGGCAGGTCTTTATGCAGCCCGTTCTGGAATGAAAGTTTATATTCTCGATGAAGCAGGAGCTGGTGGTCAGATTTTGCAGATTGATAATCTTGAAAACTATCCAGGAATATTTCCTGCTGTAAATGGTGCAGATTTAACTGATACTATGAAAAATCAGGCTGAAGCTTTCGGTGTAAAAATCATTCAAACATCTGTTTCTTCCATAGATAAGAAAGGTAATCTTTATTCTGTAAAAACCGGTTCTGAAGAATACTCTGCTCCAGCTGTTATTATTGCTTCAGGTGCAGAACATTCAAAATTAAATGTTCCCGGGGAAAGTGAGTTCGCCGGCAGAGGTGTTTCTTATTGTGCTGTATGCGATGGACCTTTCTTCCGAAATAAAAATGTATGCGTTGTTGGCGGAGGTGACAGTGCCTGTACAGAAGCTCTTTATCTGGCTGATATTGCAGCTCATGTTGATTTGATTCATCGCCGAAATCAGTTGAGAACTCAAAAAACAAATGCTGACAGAATCTTTGCAAATGAGAAAATTTCCGTTCATTTTGATTCTACAATAAAACAGATTAATGGAAGTATAAAAGTTGAATCAGTTACCCTCAACAATGTAAAAACTGGTGAAGAAACAGAATTAAAAACTAACGGAGTTTTCATTTTTGTGGGAATGGTTCCCCGCACTACCCTTTTGGAAATTCTTCCTAAAGATGCATCAGGCTATATAGTAACAAATGAAAAAATGGAAACTGCAATTCCAGGTCTATTTGTTGCCGGTGATGTACGTTCAAAACCCTTACGCCAGATTGTTACAGCTACAAGTGACGGTGCCATAGCAGGATTTTTTGCCGCAGAATACGTAAAATCTATAATTTAATAAACAATTCACATTTTGGGTACCGAGAAAATCGGAAAATTACTGGTAAAATTTGCAATTCCTGGAATTATTTCCATGGTTGTAAACTCTCTCTATAATATAATTGACCAGATTTTTATTGGGCAGGGAGTTGGTTATTTAGGCAACGGTGCTACTTCTGTAGTTTTCCCTATGTCCACTTTTGCTATGGCTTTTGCTCTTATAGTTCGGCATATGAATCCAAAGGAATTTCTATTGTAGCAACAGTTTCATTACTATTTATGTCGTACTTCAAATGAGTTTCGTCTAACCCCAATTCTTTCAACATAAGCACAATAATAATAAGTCCAAGTCCTGAACCTTCTGTCTGGTCAACACATGTAAGAGCAGCTTCCATACTATCATACTGTTTTGCCATTGCTATTTTTTCTTGAATTCTCTGATATTCAAAAGGTGTAATCTGAGTATTATTTGAAACCTTAACTGTAATTACATCATCTCTGGTAAGGAATAAATGTATTTCAAGAAGACTTGTTTCCAACTCAGTCATATAATGAATTTTATTTCCACTAAGTGCAGCCTTAAAATTTTCCATTCCGCTGCTATAGTCTTTTTCATTTGTAATGTTAAGATTTTGTTCTTTGAAGTAAAGGCGTTTTGCATTGGCCTTATTTGCATTCGCCAGAAGTTCCAGCGTACAATACGAAAGACAATTAAAAAGATGTGTCTGATCACAGGCAGTCAAGAAAACAACAAGAACCCTCTGAAAGTTCTCCTCAATTTCTCGAGTCATAACGTTACTATAGAACTCTATCGTTTCTCTAGTCTGAGTAGCTTCTTTTATCTTTGCAATTTCTTCATCGCCAATATGACCAATATCGATTCTCATGTAAATTACTCATATTGTAAAACTTTATTTAATGAAATGCAACTTTTTTTATTTACATTAGAGCTATGGACAGATTGTCACAAAAGGCGGAAATTTTCAGCATTCCCCAAGGTATGGACAGATTGTCACAATTCGGTAGACAGAATTCAAAAATAATAAGAATTTGTGATGTTTCGTCCTTACTTACTGTGACATTTTGTCCATATCTCTGTGATTTTCTGTCTCTAATGTTTAAAATTGTTAACAATTTAAAATCTATTTGTGACAATCTGTCCATAGTTTAAGAGATAAAATGTCCATATATAAAGGGATATTCTGTATATAGCTACAGGGATAATTTGTCCACCAGTAAATTGTGATTTTCTGTCCATACCTTACCTATATTGCACATTTTTTTTTATTTTTGATATCTGTAAATTATGGGTTACGGGAGTTATCCACAGGGGAAAAACACATTGTGACAACCTGTCCATAGCTTTGATTTTGAAGTCATCAGCTTTGTGACAATCTGTCCGTATAAAAAAAAGAAGCTCGTCCGTTTAAACTGTGACATCTTGTCCACATCACGAGACTCAAAGTCCTTAATTTGTGATAATCTGTCCATACCTAAGTCATTTAATTTATTGCATTACAAAGAATTAGAGACGGTTAAAAATACTAAATTATTAAATTTAAAAAAAGAATTTAGTAATTAAGGATTTTTTTTCAAAATAAATTTGACACAAGCTATGGACTTATGTTAGTTTAAAAATCCATAGTAAAAGTATGAACAGTCAGAATATAAGAAACACAGAAGACTTCATGAAATATGCTGGAGAATTATTTCCGGCAGATGAAATGCAAGATCTTGAACTAAAAAACAAAAAAGTAGTTTTCAAAACAGATTACAAAATTCAGGAATCAAATCCAGTTGATCAGAAATATGTAATTCAGCCAAATAATATCACCAGAGCTATTTATGATATGAATCTGGGGTCAAAAAGAATTATAATGATGGCCTGCTCTCTTTTGCTGGAACGAGATGAAAATGGAGTTCTTACAACAAAAAAAGACCTTACAGTAAAATTCCGTCTGGAAGATGTTATGCGTTCTTTGCACCTGACTCATGGAAGTACTACAAAACGAATGCTGGAAGATGCGATTGAAACAATATTCGACCAGAAAATTCGAATTCGAACAGATGACGGCTGGACACAGCTCTATCATTGGTTTAATTCATCAAATTATTCTGAAGAAGCCAATGGTTTTAATCTTACATTTACACCAGAAGTTGCAAAAGCCTTTGTTGAATATCTCAACGGATATTCTGTTATTAATCTTGATGTATACGGTAATCTGACTGGAAAATACTCAATCAGAATGTATGAATACTGCTGGTCATATCATAACTTCAAAAACAAAAAAGATGGTCGCTGGGAAACTCCTATGATTTCTATCAAGGAACTTAGAACTATGTGGATGATTGATGATTCAAAGTATCCCGTTATGAGCGATTTCAAGAAACGAGTAATTGAAGTTTCAAAAGATGAAATAAACCGCTATGAAAATTCTCAGTTTACTCTGGAAGATGTGGAATACTTTAAGCAGGGGTGTAAAATCGTTGCCTGCAAATTCCACTGTAAATTAAACTCTATAAAAACTGATCCTCTTAAGAGTTTAAATCCTTCAGCAGGAAAAACCAATGATGAAATTCTTTCTGAACATAATGAAGAGGTATTAAAATTATTCAAGGAAATGATTGCTGCAAAAAAAGCAGAATTAGAAAATGATCCTGAAAGGTTGAATAAAGAAAATGATATTTTTCAGGATACACAGCAGATTATCCTTGATAAATATAAAAAGTAAAACTTGGTTTAACGTTTGTTAAATTAAGTTTTACAATGTTTAGTATTATTTAACTCGGTTGAATAATAGTTTAACGAAGTTAAATTCTATTAAACGTGGTTAAATGTGGTTTTACTTGGTTTAACAGTGTTTAACCAAGTAAAACCAAAAAGTCTAAGTAAAATTTTACTGCTTTCTGAAAAGCCAAAAAACAGCATAATCAAAGGTTTTTAGTTGCAGACGATACATTTTACAAAAAATTGAATTTAAGCCCTCAAAATGAATCCTAGAGCGGTTTTTAACAGTTTTTATTATATTTATTTTACTGTCTTTTATTTTAGAATCCAAAAGTTGTAAAAATATAGCCAAAATGCAAGTCTCTTTTGATATTTGTTTAACTGGGTAAAACTTGGTTAAAAATGGTTTAACTGAGTGTGTAATGGTTAAACAGAGTTAAATATGGTTTTACAGTTGTCAAACGTTGTTATACGTGGTATAATTCAGTTAAATAATGTTTAACTGATGTTAAACTTTTTCCGATAATAATTTTGAGGGTAGATGATATGAAAACTTTTGCTTTTGCAATTCAGAAAGGTGGAACAGGTAAAACCACTCTTAGTGTTTCTGTTGCAGTTGAACTTGCCAGAATGGGAAAAAGAGTGTGCCTGATAGATGGAGACCCTCAGGGAAATTCATCAAGCTGGCTTTTAACTGAATTGAATTATGAACTTGCTGATGTTCTGTATGAAAAGGTTAAACTCACAGACTGCTTTACAAAGACATCAATCGAAAACTTATACTTTATTCCTACAGCCGGATTGAATGGTGAACTTAGAAGCTATTCTGCAAAAATGGCTGATTCTAAACCTTTTGTGTTCAGACATCTTATTGCTGAACTTTCTGAATATTTTGACTATTGTATTTTTGATACATCTCCAAGTTTTACTGGACTTGAAAAATCAATTTTCCTTGCTGCCGATGAAGTAATTGGTGTAATGCAGGTTGATTATTTTTCAACAGATGGACTTCAGATTTTCATGGATAACATTACCACAATGAAGAAAGATTACGATTCTCCTTCAAAACCATCCTTCAATAAAATCATTATGAACAGTAAGGATAATCGTATTAAATATCAGGATGATATGATTGCCCAGCTTACTCAGCTTAATAACTTTGAATTCTTCAAGGTATACGTTGATCAGGCCTTCAAAAAGGCTCAGACAACTCATATGGCTGTTCAGGATTTTCCATCAGTAAAGAAAGAAACACTTGATGCAATTAAAGAAATTGCAGGGAGAATTGCATAATGGCACTACAGAAAAAAGCAATACCAGCTATGGACATTTCGTCACAGTTAAATTCAATGAACTCTATGACTTCAGAAATTTCGGCTAGAAATGACACTGGAGCAGAGGCTGCCTCTTTGAGAGATATTCCACAGACCAGTTATATTCCTCCTGCGGAATATGGGAAAACTTCAAAACCAAAAGCTAAGAAGAATGATAATACTGCAATTATTGGTTTTAAGATTCCAAAAGAAGCAAAAACTCAGTATCAGGAATATTTTGCTAATTTCGGATTGAATTTAAGCGAAGCTTCAAAGAATGCTTTGGAATATTTTATTCAGGATCTGCAGAAAGGAAAGGTAAAAATTACTCTTACACATCATTTTGAAAGAGTAGAAGATTAGAAATCAAATAGATTATTAAGGAACTATGGACAGAAAATCACAAATCTGGTTTTCTGTCCTTTTTTTTCCTTATGATTTGTGATTTTTTGTCCACAGTTGGCAGAATTTGGCGGAAAAAACTGAAAGGTATGGACAGATTGTCACA
>JAEDFX010000036.1 GCA_016297805.1 Treponema sp.
TATTTTTGGAAAGAATAAAAAAGCAAACGATAAAGACAACGCTAAGATTAAATTGGTTGAAGTTTCGCAGCTTCATTTTGACAGAGACTTCAAAAACGTATTCCAACAGATATTTCATAAAAAACACTAAAAAATTACGAAAGTAATTTTTTAGTGTTTTCCAATGGCTTTGATAAGGTTACTGAAATTGCAAACGATATGATTGCTAACGGTTTTGATAAATCCCGCCCTATTATTGTTACAGAAGCTTATATCATTGTTGATGGACATAGTCGCTTTATGGCCGCAAAGAAAGCAGGTTTGGAAAAGGTTCCTGTAATAATTAAGAAGTTTGAAAGCCGTGATGAAACAATTGAATATGAATATAAGATGCAGTTGAACTCACGCCGACTTACTGATGGTGAGTATTTTGCGGCTTTTTTAAAACTGGATGAAATCAGAAAGCAGAATCCTAATGCACAGGGCAATTCTGATGAAATGATTGGCCGCCAGTTGAACAAGTCTGCACGTCAGGTTTGTAAAATGCGTGAAATTGCAAAGAAGGCTGATGCTGCATTGCTTGAGAAAATACAGACTGGAGCAGTGTCCATCAACAAGGCACATGAGATGATTAAGGCTGCAGAGGCCAAGAAGAAAGCCGGAGAAGTTGTTGAGGAAGAAACTACATCGAATACCGGTAAAGGTATTAATCAGGATTCTTTCAAGCTTGGTGTTTTGTTTGTGTTATCGGAATTGGAAAAAGGTAGAAAGAAGGGGCAGATTCTTAAGGATAAAAGGATTGCTAAGCTGGAGCTTGGGGAATTGAATCTTTCGGAAGAGGACGTGGCTCGGATTTCGCAAAGATTTGGGATTGCGTAACTATTTAAGTAAATATACACACACTTTCTTTGTATGTGAGTATTTACTTGAATTTTAATTTCCTTCATATTAAACTAAATATACACACAATGATATTATCGTGTGTATATTTACTAAAGGAATACTTTTATGATTATTAGTTATAAAGAGTGTCTAAAGCAATTTGGTTCTGACTATAAAATCAAAAATCTTCTAAAAGAAAACAAAATCTATAAGATTCAAGATGGAATTTACTCTACAGAACAGTATGTTTCTGATATCGAAGTTATTACCGTAAAGTATCCAGAAGCAATTTATACAATGGATAGTGCTTTCTATTTCTATGGGCTAACTGATGTTATCCCAGAAGTTCATTACATTTCCACAAAAAGAAATGCCACTCGTATTCATGATGACAATATCAAACAGAGTTTTGTGGAAGATGCCTTATTTGATCTCGGAAAAACTGAAATTGAATATCAGGGAGATAAAATCCTGATTTACAATCAAGAACGAATGCTGATAGAACTTATCCGACATAAAAATAAACTACCTTTAGATTATTACAAGGAAATCATTAATAATTATCGAACCAAAATAAACGAATTGGATTTTGGAAAAATAAGCGAATATGCCAAACATTTCAAAATGAAACAAACAATAATGAACACAATTCAAATGGAAGTACTATGATATTAAGAGAAGAAATTAAAAGCCATTAAGCGAAGCGTGGCTTGACCAGACTTATTTCTCCACCGGTCCGTTATACGAAATAATCCCGCCAATCTCAATTACATTGGTATAACAAAAATCAATCAACTTCTGGCTGCTTTCTTTTGATCTTCTTCCTGAACGGCAGTAAACATAAATGGTTTGAGATTTGTCTTTAAGAAGTTTTTCGGCATCCTGTTTTGTAAAGGTTTCGTTTGTAAGCTGAAGAGCCCCTGGTATATGGCCGGCAGCAAATTCTTCAGGAGTTCTTACATCAAGAAGAATAAAATCCTTATCGCTTGCCATGAGCTTTAAGCCGTCTTCCATGGAAACAGATTTAAATGTATTCACTTTAGCCTCCTTTGGTTTTGCTTCTTTTGCTTTACAAGAAGTTAGAAAGAGAATTGAAATCAAACTAAACAAAATTGCTTTCTTCATAAAAATCTTTTAAGCACCTTTCAAAACATTATAACATATTTGAAAATTTAAATTCCCCCTAACGCAAATCTGCGTACTACCCTATGGCAAAAAATTGCTTTTACCTGGTGCAAAAAACTGCGCAGAGAATAATACAAGTAGTTAGTTTTAAAAGGTTAATATTAACCAGAATTTTCCCATTTTCTTTATGTGTACCAAAAAGGGTTAAATGTGTACCAAAATACCCCAATATTGGACATTTTTTTATTGAATGTGGTATATCTTTTCAATTTCTCTAATTGTATCCTAGTGCATGTAAGCAGATTTAAGTGAAAGTAACTGAATCGCGAAATCCTAAAAAAAGGGAATGGAATTCGTTAAAAAGGGAATGAAAAAGTCAAATTTGGGAATAAAATTCTCAAATTTGTGGGTTTTAAATTTTATTACCGGCTTTTATTCTTAAATCATAACTGAAGTTATTGAAAGCCATTTGGTCCGGAACATCAGGCTTCAGAATTCAGAAAAAACTAAATTAGGAAATGCATATGAAGAATGACAAATCAATGATTGTGGAGCTTCCACAGAAAACACTTTTTACACGTGCAGAAGTTGCTGCAATTCTTTCAATTGGCTTGAGTACTCTAGACAGTTGTGTCAGCGAAGAAGAGTTACCAAGAGTAAGACTTTCTAAACGAGTTTTGATTTCTCGCGGTGATCTTGAAGTTTATATTTTGAATCATCGTTGTACTGGTGGAGTAAAAAATCCTTATCCAGAAAGTGCAAAAATCAAACTTGAAGTACCAGGAGGAGCTGCTTAATGAATGAAAATGTTTTTGTTGCCGCCTTGCAGGAAATCAATAATCATCCTGTAAGATTTGGGGAATGCACCATCACATTCACATTCCATGATGGAAGGTTGCAGTTTTACACAGTTCAAACATCAGAACGTAAAAATGTTGCAGATATAAAATCCAACTTTGGAGAACAAATTATCAGAATGGAAAATCAGCATGAGAACAAAAATGATAATTCTCACTACTTCATTCTGATTCCTTCCGAGGTTTTGAGGATGTCAGAACTTTCGGAAGGAGCAAAACTGCTATTTGGAGAAATCTTATTTCTTTCAAAAAAAGAAAATTACTGTTACGCCAATAATGATTATTTCGTGAGGCTGAATGGTGTGAGTAAGCGAACCATAGTTTCCAGATTAAAGGAACTAAAAGATCATAAACTTATTCGTACAGAAGTTTTCAGAAATAAGAATCAGCAGGTGGAAAAAAGAAACATTTATGTTTTACAGAATTATCCAAACCGTAACGTGACGGTTGAAAATAACCGCCAAATGGCGGATGGAAAAGCTAGTAAAAAAATAACAATGGGAGAAAATCAAAATGTTTTCTCACAGAATCCGAATTAGAAAATCTGCATCAGAAGTTTGGCAAACAATTATTTGATGCAGAACTTCCAAACTACTCTACCTGGAAGAAAAACAATAATGCAAATCCTCATTCAGATTTTGAAACTTTTGAAAAATGGCTATCGAATAAAAAGGAATCATATAAGAAAACTTCAACAGCAGTTATAGAAACAGTAATGGATGAAGTAACTCAGAAGACTCTTGAGAACTTACCGTTTTAGAAAATATCTACATAAGGAGATTTAAAATAATGGACCAGAGAAATGAAGCAATAAAATCACCTGCACAAATAATTCCACAATTTCACTTTAATCCAGAATCAGAAGAAGAAAGTCGTATTAGAGTTGAAGCTTATGAACAGGAACAGGAAAAAATCAGAAACAGCGCGAAAATTCAGGCCTATCACGAAAGCTGAGTTCCAAAACGTTATTGGGATGAATCTTTTGAAACCTGGAAACCAAGAAATGCAGATGATGACAAAAGACTTGCAAAAATCATGGAATATGCAAATCGAGAAAAGAATGATTGTGTTCTACTTTTGCTTGGACCAAAAGGACTTGGAAAAATACATCTTGGAACATCAATCATCCGAGAAGTTGGTGGAACTTTTACCTCCAGCGAAGAAATGATTTTTAAGTTTGAAGCAGCTATGGATTATTCATCTGACATAAGCAGACTCAGCTTAATGAACTTTTATTCATCAACAAAAATACTGGTAATAGATGAAATCGGCCGTTCAAATCAACAACAAAAGGAAAGCTATTGTTTGAACCTGATTTTAAGAACACGATACGAAAATCTTCTTCCAACGGTTTTAATTTCAAATCTAAAAAAAGAGGATTTAATGAAGAGTCTTGGAGAAGCAGTTGTAGACCGACTTGTTGAAACCTGTGAAGCTGTTGAATTTGTTGGAGAAAGTTATCGCATTGAAAAAAGGAAGATATCTTAGGTATGTTGGAGAATGCTACAAAAACCCGCTTCCGCAGCTTTTTGTTTAACGCATTTTCAATTATATAAGTCACGTGACGGTTGAAAGTAATCCGCCAAATGGCGGTTGCAGGATTTCCAGGAAATCCTGACATAGCTAAACTCGCAAGATAAAGACTTGTGTACAAAATAAGTTAAGGATTGCTTTTTTCGAACCTTATGTGTGTTAGGATTTTATATTTGTATACAATCATTATTTTTCTGAACCATTCTTTTTGTTTTCTGTCCGCCAATGGCGGATAAGTTCTTTCTGTCTGATTTCTACCGCAATCCATCCAGTCTAAAAATCGCAAGATAAAGTTCTGTGTACAAGGTATTTTAAGGTCTGCTATTGCTTTGATTTAGCTGTACTAATTTTTGAGTTTTGTATACGGAAGGGAAAATGGCGTTTTTAGGGGATGTTTGCAAAATTGGAGATGCAAAATAGTACGGGCAGCTGGATACTAGACTTATAACTGACTGTTTGCATCTCTTCATCTTGCGGGATCAAAAGAAGTTAGATGTGAGAGTGAATCTGCCATATGGCGGAAACCGTCACGTGACGGTCGAAAAGTTTGACTTATCCATAATTCAGTATTACCTTTATTTAGGTTAGATTTATGCATTGTACAATTCAATTAAGAAGGTAATAATGGCAGAATCAAAAAGAGGTGGTGCAAGACCAGGAGCCGGCAGACCAGCAACATAGAGTTAGTAGAACTTTAAACTAATATAATGGTGTATTCCTGCTAAAAATCTCTTTGATTTCTTCAAAGATACATTGCAGTTCATATAAGAGTTCAAGGCTTTTTACATCAAACCAACAGTCTTTAGAATTAATCAAATGCTTTACACTTTCTGTGAACAGATTACTTCCACTAAATTTGTATTTTCCTAATCTGAAAGTTTCGTTATAACCAGCTAAAACTAATGGATTTGAAATATTACTTGGTATATTTTTCAGAATTTCATCTTTTTCTTTTATCAGTTCATTTAATTCAGACACTGTTTTTTCATCAACATGTAATATAGTTTCTTTCGAATTGTTGCAGTCTGTTTTTATTAAGATCCCATCTTTACAAACTGTAGTAACTAAATCTCCATTATTATAAAACTTTGAATTACTAAAAAATGTAAAGTCCCAGGCTATTATCTCATATTCATAAAGCAACTTAGGTAATTTATCTTTTTTCATAATTTTAACTCTTCTTTTCTTTCATCTCACCATAATAATCTGAGATACTCTTATCACCCATTTCATACTCTTCATTAAAAGCTTCACAAAGCATGGAACACACTTTACCCAAAACTTTCAAGTTCCACTGATAATGAACATCCGGAGAAGGATTTATTTCCCAATTAAGATTCTTATGGTCATAGTCATTTTCAAAAACTACAATTTTCTGAATCAGTTCATTTTTCAATTTTAATAAGTCTAAATAACTGGCAGTTTCATATTTTGATAAAAATGCATATGGTGATAACATCATATACGTCAACGACACTATTTCTCCGTACTCAAATGTCTTGCTGCAGCTACTTTCTTCCCTCGCATAATTTTATACATTACATTTCAAAAAAAACACTTTCCACGGACATATCCTAAAATAAAAACTTGCTTTATGAGCATTTTATTCTTATATTTTAATAATACAACCTAAAATATAAGGAGATAGTTGAAATGGGAATTCAAGATGCTATTGAAAACAGTATCTGCAATAACAGAAAAGTCGAAACAAAACAATGGATACAGGATTTACTTCAAACAAGTCAGCTTGTAGGTGATTTGTACTCAATTAATTATGAAAATGCAAAAGTTATAATTCATGATACATTCCGACATAATGTTGGTGGAATTCCTAGTTTAAGTTTTCTGATTGCTTCAAGATTGGATCCTAATAATTGTGATAATGTAGATTACAAGGATGAGGATACTTCTTTTATTTTATTAAGAGTTATGGATTCAACAACTCTTCCTCAAGATGTTGAAGCAGAAAGAATTCGTGTAGAAACAGCTCAAAGAGTAAGTGGTGATTCTTCTAAAAATTATGATGATAATTCAGCTATGGATTATCGGACTAAAAATCTTCTAAGTTTTGCTGGTATACAATGTCGTATCATAGGAACATTCTATCTTGATGATAATGCCAAGAATTCAGAAGGTAAATTGCAGTTACGGTTTGGTAGCGACATTTCAAATTATTATCCAAATCATGGTTTAAAAGTATATAGACCAAACGGAAAAGCTCTCGAAAAAATCATTAATTATATTGATCCATATACTGAATTGGCAAATATCGAAAAGTACGGTTCTGATAATAAAGTAAAAATTGGTCAAGTTAGATATGCCTCTACTAATCGTAGATTCCAAAACATTGATGATGTACCAGTTTATATTTATCCAGCAGATTTACTTTCTCAAAAGACAGCATTATTTGGTATGACTCGTACTGGTAAATCAAATACAACAAAAATTATCGCAAAATCTGTATTTGAATTAAGAAATAATGAACCAAGGAAATTGCGTATTGGACAGGTTATATTTGATCCAAATGGTGAATATGCAAATGAAAATGTTTAGGATAATAATTCAGCATTAAAAAATGTTTGGAAATTGGTTCCAGGAGCTACTCGGGCTGATGAAGTTGTCACATATGGTATTACAAGTCATCCAAATGACCCTGAGAGAAAATTGATGTTACTAAATTTCTATTTAGATGAAAATCTAGATATTGGAAAAGAAATCATCAATAATATTTTGTCTACAGACACAAGTAAATATATCAGTAATTTTGTGCAAGTTAACTTTGAAAAACCTTCTGATTATGATTCTAACAAATCAGCGAAGACTCGATATGATAGAAAAGTTCTTGTTTATAGATCAGTTTTAGCAAGAGCAGGATTCCCAGTTCCTACAAGAGGATTGTATATCTCAACAAAAGGACTTTTTAATAAAGAATTGATTGAAACATTGGCTAACAGTGAGAGTGATAATGCAAATGATTATCTTGTAGCATCTCAAATCTTAAGTGAAGATAAACCATCATTGGATCAGTTAGCAATAGCCTTTGAATCTTTAAATAAATTTATCTCTGAAAATGATGAATATAAAAATTTTGAAACTAATTATATTAATAAAAAAGGTCATTCTTGGGCTGATGATGATTTGAAAAAAACGCTAGGAATTTTTGACAGACAAAATGGAACAAGGCAAATTGGTAAGGCAAAAATACAGCATAGTGCAGATACTTCAAGCGATTATGCAGATGATATTTATAAAGATTTGGTAGCCGGAAAATTGGTTATTGTGGATCAATCTTGTGGTGATCCAGATTTAAATAAATCATCAGCAAATCGAATTATCACAAAAATATTTCAGAATAATCAACATGAGTTTATTCTTGGAAAAACGAACATTCCTGAAATATTAGTTTATGTTGAGGAGGCTCACAATATTCTTCCTGCAGGAAATGATTTGGATTTAAAAGATATGTGGGTTCGTACAGCTAAGGAAGGTGCTAAGTATAAAATTGGAATGGTTTATGCAACACAGGAAGTAAGTTCTATTCAGAAAAATATTTTGAAAAATACTTCGAATTGGTTTATAAGCCATTTGAATAATACAGATGAAACGCGAGAACTTTGTAAATATTATGATTTTGCAGATTTTGAGCCATCTATCAGACGAGCTCAGGATAAAGGTTTCTTAAGAGTTAAGACATTGAGTAACTTGTTTGTAATTCCTGTCCAAGTTGATAAATTTGATTTACAAGCAGATTTAAGCAAATAAGGTGAATTATGAGTTTTGAAGGTGAATTTGCTCATTATGAGCCTTTGAGAAGAATTTTTTCTAGTGAAAAAGTTGAAACTTTTTTACAGGGACTTCATGTACGAGATATTGCTACAAATGCAAGTGATGTTGTTACTAAAGTAATTAAGAAAAAGGATTTAGAAGATTCAAATAATATCAAACCGACATTGATTTTAGCAATTGATGGAAGTGTTGCAGAAGGAGATGTTACAAAAGGATTCCCAAATGCAAATTATGGATGTGTTACAGTTGCTTCAGTTTTGATTGATCTAGATAAAATCAGCAAAATAGAAACTGAAAAATTCCCCGATCCTCGAGCTGTTAATGAAACAGAATCCGCATCAACAATAGAATCTGTTTTTCCAGGTTGCAATGTTTTCCAGAAAGAAAATGAAGCTCCTAAAGAATATCTTAGAAGGCAAATCTATGAAGAATTAAAGAATTCAAGTGCCTTTCCTGATGGAGTGGAAACACTTCTCGATACTTATGAATATCTTTTGAGTATAAAATTGAGGAATCCAGGAAATCCGCCGAAATGTCCAATTGAGGGATATGAAGATGAAGATTTAGTAATACAAAAGGGAATTACTACTCATCAAGCTTCTGGTAAACCTATTTATTCAACTGATGCTTTGCGTTTACATGAATTAATGAATCCTTCAAGTTCAAATGGTGAAATGTACGGACAGATTATGTCAGCCTTTGAAAAAATATGGTTTGTGAATATTCTTCGATCGTTTGAGAAAAAAGGATGGTTGGGAACTTTACGACGAGTAGCCTTTTTCATTGATGGGCCTCTAGCTGTATTCAGTACGCCATCATGGTTAGCAAATTGTATTAGTGAAGAAATTATAAGGATTAATAATGTTCAAAAAGAGCTTAATGGTCAGGATATGATGATTCTTGGCATAGAAAAAACAGGTACATTTTGTAATTATTTTCAAGATTTGGATACTAATAGGGAGGGGATTGAAGATATATTCCCAAGAGAATCTGCATTTTTAATAACTGATGAGTATATTAAGAAGAATATTATATTTTCAGATAGTCCAAAACCATATGGTGAGGATACTTATTATGGACGAAAATTCTTTTATAAAACTGCTTCAGGACAGAGATTGGTACCAGTTGTAGCATCATTTTCAGATAAAGAAAAGGATTTATCAACGGCTGAGGTATCGCAATTTTCACGATTAAAAGATATTATGGAATTATTGGATCAATTAGTTTCTAGTAGATATCCTAACTCTATAACACCTTTGATTTCCGCACATGCAGAGGCCGCTATTCCATTTAATATGGGACAGAAATTATTTGAACAGATTGCTAGACAGATAATTGAACGAGAAAAATTGTAATGGATGATTTATTGAAATACTATAAGGGACACAGTTCTGCAGCTGCTAGATGGGCGAGATTTGGACCATATTACGCTATGTTTCCTATAGATTTTGCTTTTAATGTAGTAAACAAATACTCAAAACCAGGGGATAAAATACTTGATCCATTTAGTGGTAGAGGGTCGAGTATTTTTGCTGGTAGTGTTTTGGGACGTGAAAGTACAGGTATTGAAATTAATCCTTTAGGATGGTTATACAGTAATGTTAAACTACATCCAGCCAGAGTTAGTAATGTATTAACAAGATTAAAAGAAATCTATGATTTAAGGGAAAATTACGTTCTAGAAATCTTAAATTACAATGAATTTTTTAGAATGTGTTATTGTGATGAAGTGTTAAAGTTCTTGTTATCTGCTCGTGAAAATTTGGATTGGAAAAATAATAATGCAGATAGAACATTAATGGCATTTATTGCAATTTACTTACATGCTGCTATTGGTGAAGGACTCTCAAATCAAATGAGATTAACAAAATCATTAGGGATGCAATACTCAATTGATTGGTGGAAGAAAAATAATTTAACAAATCCTCCTGAAATAAATCCATATGAAGTTATTAAGGAAAAAATAGAATGGCGTTACAAATATGGCGTTCCTGAAAGATTTAATAGCTCTGTAAAATTTGGAGATAGTTGTAAAGTAACTGAAAAGATGCTTCAGAAAGAAGACAATCAATATTCTCTTTTGTTTACATCTCCTCCTTATTGTGGAATTACAGATTATTTTATGGATCAATGGTTAAGATTATGGCTATTAGGAGGTTCTGCTGAGCCTGAATATCAAAAAGATGACCATAAAGGCCGTTTTGGTAATAAGGATAAATATAAAGAGCTTTTGAATACAGTTTTCGGAAACTGTTCTTCTTTAATGAAAGATGATGCTGTAATTTATGTTCGAACAGATTCTAGAGAATTTACACTTAATACCACAATCGATGTGTTGAAAGATAAATTTCCTAACCATGAGATGAAAATCCATAATAAACCAATTGAAGGGAATATAAAAACTCAAACAGTTTTATATGGAAATACATCCAAAAAGCCTGGTGAAACAGATATAATTCTTAAACGAGCAAAAAACTAAAATTTAGGATTGATAAAAGAATCCTACAATACAAAACTAAGTTCTTGCTTTTCCAGTTCTTGTTTATACTGTTTTTCTAAATCCGCATAATTCAAAAACTTTACACGCCCCTTCTGTTTTAAGTTTTCGAAAGATGAATAATCAAGTTTCTTTTTATACTCCTCATGGCGATGTTCATCTGCAACAATAACCATACGAGTATAAAAATCCTGTAAATCATTAAATTTTAAAAGAGAATTTTGAATATCTGTTGAATGTTCTACTTCAAATAATGAGTCTGGCATATTTCGTTGATTAAACCAAATTACATCAACAGTAGAAATTCTTTGAACAATATTATCAAAAGAAAAATTTGGAATTTCTTGAAGAGTTCGAATATCTCCAAGTTTTTGTTTTGCATACAATTTATTCTTATCCTGATTAGGAACGAAAGTTTGCATTTTCCGCATATTTCCAATAGTAAGAAGAAGTCCTTGATAATAAGAATGATTGAACTGTTGAATTTCTTGAGAATCTTTATTTTTTTCTGTTTGGACTAAAATACCCAACCCTTCTAGTTCTTTTTGATGAGATTTTAAAGCATATAAACCAGGTTTAATTTTATAAATATTTTTGTCCAATTGAACAATTTGACGTATAGATGCAAATGGCGTTTTTGTTTTCCAAACACACTCTTTTATTTCAAACGTTTCTTTATATAATTGTGCAAGAGTGGCAATTCCACCAAGTCTTTCTAAAGTTTGTTCAACAGCTTCTTTTTGAGTCATACTACTATAATACTCTGAAATTACCTAAAAATAAATCTCTTGCGATGATTTCAAATTCGATCAATACTTTATTCATGATTTACAAAGTTACCATTGAAGAAACTGTATCCCAAGCATTTGATATTGAGGCTGAATCTATTGAGGATGCCTATAATACTGCAATTGCTAATTATAAAAAAGGAATACTGGTTGTCGAAGCCGGAGAATGTACATATCGTCAAATCCAAGTTCAAGATATTAATAACGGTGAATGTACAGAGTAGGATGAATTCTAAGCTTAAATGAAAATAGAATATAACATCTATTAAAGATCTGGTCCAACTCCCAATTTCCTGATAAGCTGCAATTATGAAGCTTAGTCAGGGTATTTACAAAAACATCATTAATAATGAAATTCTTTCAGAAATCAATGAACTTACAGATAGTTCTGCAAAGACACTTCCTATTGATAAAGAGGAATCTCCTGTAATCTTATCTTCGTATCTTTCTAAATTACTGAAGCAAAAACTAGAAGAAAGCGATTCTTCTGAAGACAACATTAAACTTATTAATAAACTCATTCAGACATTCTCTGACTCTGATGAAAATCTTATTTCTGATAATGAACATTTTCTTGCAGAAGTCATTTCAAATCAAAAGAAGATTGAACAAACAGCTAGCAAATCTGAAACTGCTCGTCCTGAAACAGGATTTCTTTATTCATCCTTATTTACAGGCCGCGGAAGTAAAATTCCTCTTTATAGTGAAATCAAAAAAGATATTGAATCATCAGATGAAATCTACTTTATCATTTCATTTCTAAAATTATCTGGCCTTAATTTAATCTATGAAGATTTGAAAAAGTTCTGTAATCAACCTGGCCACAAACTTAGAATTATCACAACAACATATTGTGGAATTACGGAACCTAAAGCTGTACAAAGAATAGCAGAATTGCCAAATACAGAAGTTCGCATTTCTTACAACACTAAAAAAGAATGCCTTCATGCAAAATCTTATATCTTTATCAGGAACTCAGGATGCAGCACAGCTTATATTGGTTCGTCTAATCTTTCTAAATCTGCACAAACAGAAGGCCTTGAATGGAATATCCGTGTTACAAATGCAGAAAATGAACATATCATAAATGCAGCAAAAGCTACTTTTGATTCTTACTGGAATAATCCTGATTTTGAAGAATATAAAATTGGTGATGAAGAAAAACTTCGTGCAGAATTAAAGCTTGCAAAAACGGGTGGAATCTCATTTGATCATCTTCAGCAATTTACAATTCTTCCTCATCAAAAAAAGATTCTTGATAAAATCCAAGTTGAACGAGAACAGAACAATAATTATAAAAATCTCGTTGTAGCTGCAACAGGAACCGGTAAAACTGTAATTTCTGCTTTCGATTACATACGATTCACAAATAAGGAAAAGTCTCATAAACTTCTCTTCGTTGCCCACAGAAAAGAAATCCTTGAACAATCAATTAAAACTTATCGTAGTGTTCTAAATGATTCCAACTTTGGAGAACTTTGGGTTGCTAACTATAAACCAACAAATGGTCTTGAAAATCTATTCTTATCAGTTGATATGTTTGCTTCTCGATGGGAAGAAACTTTCAGTAAACTTTCTGCAGATTATTATGATTACATTGTAATTGATGAAGCTCACCACTCAACAGCAAATAGTTATCGCGAGCTTTTCAAACATTTTGCACCAAAAGTTTTACTTGGACTTACTGCAACTCCAGAACGTATGGATGGAACTAGTTTACTTCCAGATTTTGGAGAAAAGATTACTGCAGAAATTCGATTACCAGAGGCTTTGGAACAAGGTCTTCTTTCACCCTTCCAATATTATTGTATAAGTGATGATACAGATCTTACTGATGAAGCAATTTGGAGAGGTGGAAAGTATATTGATTCCGAATTGTCAGTTCGTCTCTGTACAAAGCAACGTACAGCACTGATTGTAAAAACACTTAATTACTACTTGGCTGATGAACAGAAGGTAAAAGCTTTATGTTTCTGTACAGATAAAGATCATGCTAAGTTTACTGCAAAGAGTCTTTCAACTGCTGGCTTGAAAGCAGATTATTTAGTATCAGGGAACACAGAACAGGCAAAAGATAAACGTAAAGAAGTAGTAAATAAGCTTCGTCGAGGAGAAATCAATTATCTTTGCGTTGTTGATATATTTAATGAAGGTGTGGATATTCCTGAAGTTGATACAGTTTTATTCCTTCGCCCAACTGAAAGTTTGACAATCTTTTTACAACAACTTGGTCGAGGTTTAAGACTTTGTCCTGAAAAGGAAGTTCTTACTGTATTTGATTTTGTTGCCCATGTTAATAAGAAGTTTGATTTTGAAAGTCGTTTTAGAGCCTTACTTAAAAAAGGTGATGGTGGAATTGATATTAAAAAGCAAATAACTGAAGGCTTTGTTTTATTACCACCAGGATGTTCTATTATGATGGAACAAAAGGCTCGTGATTATGTTCTTCAGACAATTAGTGCTGCAATTTTCACTTCTAAGAAGTTAATCCAAAGTATTCAAAGTTACTCATTTGTTCCAACTTTAGGTCAATTCATAGCAGATATTAATCAGGATGTGAGATTGATATATAAAGGAAAAAATTGCTGGACTTCATTATTAAGAGCAGCAGGAAAAGTAACATATCAGGACGATAGTTTTACACAGCTGCTTACAAATAATCTTGCAAAGCTAACCCACTTAAACAGTGCAGCAAATCTAAGATTCATCCTGAAAATCATAGAAGAAAAAGAAAAACTTGTTTGTTCAAATCCAACTGAAGAAAAATTTCTTTATATCTTCTGTTATAATCTCTTCTATAAAAAAGCAGATAAAAATGGTCCAGAAACAGATATGAGTTCTCTTCCTGCTCTTTTGAAAAAGTTGAATGATTATCCATTATTTGTAAAGGAAATAAAAGAATTAGTAGAATACAAACTTGATAATCTTGAAATTGTTACAGAATCTTTATCTGATACAGTAGATCCAGGAATAGAAGCCTATGGTTGTTATAACAGGAATGAGATTCTCACTTTATTTAATATTCCTGAAGCAATGAAATCACTCACATTTACTCAGCAAAGTGGAATTGTTCCAGTAGATGATAACACAGAACTTTTCTTTGTTACCTTAAATAAGTCTGAGAAGGAATTCTCACCAACCAGTATGTATAAGGATTATGTAATTTCTGAACACAAGTTCCATTGGCAAAGTCAGAATAAAGATACTATCAAAGGTTCAGGAAGCAGATATATTAATCAAAAAACAAACGGTAAGAAATTTATTCTCTTTGTTCGCGAAACTAAAAATGATGGTTTTGGAAACACAAATCCATTCTACTGTTTTGGTTATGTAGATTACATCACATCAACTGGTGAAAAACCAATGAGTATTGAATGGGAAGTTGAAAAACCAATCATGGCTAAGTTCTTGGAAGCGGTATAATTAATCATCCATATGTTTATTGATTATTCCAATATATACATACTTATCATTTTTTTTTATTGCTTTAAAATATATTCGTCCATGGCTCACAGTTCCCCTATCATCATGAAACATTTTAAGATGAGCTTCACAATGAAACTTTTTTTCTTCGCCATCTATTAGAAAACACTTTTCATATTGTTTTTTTACAGTCGCATTCCTGAAACTTCCTTGAAAGGATGCCCCCTCTATTTCAGTGTGATTAGATCTAAAAAGATTTAGGAAATCCACAAAATTATTTTCATATATTTCATTACTCTGGAACTCAGAAATAAGATAATCATTCATTATGCTCAAATATACTACAATTGATTTTAAATGTGATTTATATACTGATTTCAAAGAAATAATATTGTCTTCATGTATAACCAAATTACTAAAACAAAGCTTAGCTTCTTCAAGAAACTCATTAGTAGTAGCTAAAGGGAATTCTATTAAACATTCCCTATGGAAGTTAATAAAATCCACTTTTGTTGATAGAATTTGTTTATCATTGGATATACCAATATCATCAAGTTTATTTAATACAATCAGCGCAGAACAATTTTGTTTATCATTTACAAATGCTATAGGGTCAGAGATGGTATCAGGAATCGACTCAAATCGATTTACTAATAATAATAAAATATCAAGTACATCCTTATTTTCATAAGAATCATGTTCGATAAACAGAAGATCAGACATACATATAGATGGTAAAATTTCTGCCTGATAAAAATTATTTTCATCAATAAAAATAGTATCATCATTAAAATCAGAATCAATATAACTCACCAATTCTGAAAAATCTGATAATTTTAGAAAAACATCATCTTCTGTAGAACCTTCTATATATTTAAATGTATCAGAATTAACAAATAAATCAGCTTTCATTTTTTTAAGCCTAATTTTATCATTTTTTGTAGATCAATTGTCTGTTGATCAAAAAAACCAATTGGCCATTTTTGTATTTGTCCTTTTTCATTGATGTCCAATTTACGTATTGAAGAATCCTTATCAAAGAAATATATACTAACATCATTGTTTCTAAGTAAAACGGTTTTATCTACAACCTGTAATCTAACGGAATTAACAATATGCTCACTATGTGTTTCAATGAATAACTGTAACTTTTTGTTAGATATCTTTTTACCTATTAATTCCATTAGTCTAGATTGAGCAAGAGGATGTAAATGAGCTTCTGGATTCTCTATAAAAATACAACCCTCAGATACATAATTGATTAATAACAATATTGCGAGTACATAAGTATATCCATAGCCAGTATTAAAAGATTTTATTTTCTTATTATTTTTATTAACAAATCTTAGACCTAATACAGAATACTCATTTTCTATTCCAGTTATATCTAAAGTGTCTTCACAATCCATTATATACTGTATATTTTCACATATCTCATCTTTCAAAGATTTATTATTCTTTAAAAGATTTAGCTTAAACTGACCATTTGTACCAATAGGATTAACACTAGGTATTTCAGTTTTTTCCTCATATTTTGTTGGTCCAAGTCTGTCTGCTGAAATAAAATAAAAATTATTAAAAACTCTATTGATATCCTCAACAGGGATTGGATCAAATTGCCTTTCTCCTTTTAAATCAGATTGTTTAATACTTCCAGTTTGTGACAATAAACTCTTATCTTTAATAATCAAATCTGATAATTTACCTACTCGTTCATTATTCTTATCACTTTCATAATCCAATTGGATTTGATTAAAACTTGGATCATCAGTATTTATTTGAAAAGAAATATTTTTTGCAGAATCATTCAAAATATCATCAAATAAATCTAAATCTACAAAATCTCCATTCACACATAATAATTTCATTTCTGGATTTCTTCTCATACTTTGCGATAACATTAAAAGAGACTGAATGACAGATGATTTACCGCGTCCATTATAACCTGTAAGTAGATTTATTGATGAAAAATCAAAAGTTTGTTTATCTGAAAAACATTTAAAATTTTGTAAAGAAAGTTTTGTTATCATTTAATATACCTGAAAATTAAATATTTTTTAACCAATCTATAGTTTCAGTAGATATCCATCCATTCATTTTGTTTTTATCCACTTCCATTATAACAAAACGGCCATTTCCATTATCAAATATAGGTTTTACACAATCAAATATCTGATCATCCGTCTTCTCAGTATATATGAAATACCCTTTAGTTAGACAACTACAAACATCTCCGATATTTCGTAACTCAGAAAGTAAATCTGATTCGTTATTGGTAATGTCGTATGCGAAAAAATATAATTTCTTTTCCATAATAATTATTATCGGTTCTTATTAACTGTAAGTTAATATAATATAAAAAATTTAAAAAATCTATAAAATAGCTTTCCTTTTTTGGAGCTGATGGGACTTGAACCCACTACCTTTTGAATTTGTTTATTGATAGTTTATAAAAAAACAGTCCAGTGGACTATTTTTTTATAAACTATCGAGTAATGGATTCAAACGCTCTAGCCAGGTGAGCTACAGCCCCGATTAGTTTATTATAACTAAAAATTACTTCCGTTCCATCCCCAGTTACTGGTTCCGAAATATGCAACATACACCGCATCTCCAGGAATTCCTAACTGCGCATTCAGGATCTCGCAAACCTTTGCTGTCATCTTATCGCTCTGGCCGGCGTCGATATTTCCAAGGGCTTTTACTTCTACAAATGCACCCTTATCCATCTTCTTGCCGCCGAAATACAAATCCTGATTATCAACAAGATTAATCATAAGATAGATTTCTGGTTTTCCCATAATGCTGATGGCTTTTCCAAGTTCAGCTTTTAATACATCTCTTTTTTCTGTTGGGAGACTTACTGTAGTTTCAACTTTAATCATTGGCATAGCGATTTTATCCTCCTAAATAAAAATCGATAAACGAACATGTCAAAGCTTTAAGCGAAGCGTGCCTTGGCGTGAACGTATAACGGTTTTATCCTCCTTAAAAATAAACCGGCAAACGGACATGTCAAGGCTTTAAGCGTAGCGCGCCTTGACGTGTCCGTATAGCAGATTTCTCCTTTTACTCTTTAACCTCAAAAAACTCCACTTCTTCTCCAAGTGGCCCATAAGTAAATGCAACCCGAGCTTTGATATCCCCAAGAACAACATCCTTTGGTCCCATGAAGATTTCGAGATTGTTTTCTTTACACAAACGAATATATGCATCCACATCATCTACTTCAAAAGCAAAATGGCGGATTGTTCCTTTTGGTAAATCTTCCTGGGCATTGGTAAAAAACTCAACTTTACCAACAGGAGTGTCTAGCAGAAATCCGGTTTCCCATTCAGCACAAACTGGCAGCCCCAGCATACGGCAATAAAAATCCCGAACTTTTTCCAGCTGTTCAGGACGACACTTCATTGAAACGTGATGTATTCCTTTAATCATTTAAAACTCCAATATTGTAAAGCTAAAAAATTGCTGCATCGCAATTTTTTAGGATTATCCTATTTTGTTTCTCCTTTTACATATTTCGATAATAATTCAACCGCTGTATCTGGTTTCATGACGATTTTACCTCTTTTGATTTTTTTTCCTTCACCGCTACTATTATACCCGCAATTGCAAAAGAAATGGCCGAAATAATCATTAAAATTCCAGCAATAACACCAACTTTAAACTTCACTGGATCTTCTGATATGCGTAGTCCGTGGCAAGCAGCTCCAGCCACCAGACAACTAATTGAAACACAAAATATACCGATTGATTGTCTTTTCATTTATTCTACCTTAAACTCTGTCCATTCTATTCTATTATACTGCATTACATCAGTTGAAAGTTCCATTCCTAATTTTTCGTAAAATGGAATTGCCTGATCATTTGCTATCAGATATACAGCAATATCTTTTTCTCCACCGGCAATTGTGTGTGCCTGTTTCATCAGCTGACTACCAATTCCTTGTTTTTCATAAGAGCGATCCACACCTAAATCAGTAACATAAAGCCAGTAACAAAAATCTGTAAGCCCAAAAAGAACCCCCACAATCTGATGATTATTGTCTTCGTCTCTTGCAACCAGGCTGATTGAAACATTTTTCACAAGTTTTGCAATTCTTTCCTGAAATCTTTCCTTAGGATATTGAGATCCAAGATTTGTTCGCTTAAGAAAATCAATGTATGCTTCTGGGGTTAGTCTTTCTTCGTTATAAACTATTTTCATGTACAAACTCCACACATTTTTCTTTCATCCAGATTTTCTTAACAGACCATCCAAACTCCAGCATATTAGGTAAACCTAAAAATTGCTTTCGCAATTTTTTTAACTGCGATGTTTGCAAAGCAAACTCGGTCAGTTTGCTATTAAACACCGGCCGCCAGCGGCCTTACACATTCTTGTATGTCAAAAAAGAATGATCAATCGGAACTCCGGCAATCTGTTCTATTTCATCATAGGATAATTTTTGAGAATCTGCATTCTGATTTTTTATGTATTCCCAAAGTTTGCTGTATTTACTCATTACAACTCTCCACTCCAGGCAGCTTCCCATTTTCCACCTTTTCTTTCAAAAATGGTGATGTTATCCACTGGAAAGTCTTCAACAAGATTCAACTCATTCATAACTTCCAGAGCATTTGCCGAAACTCCAACCGGAATATCACTATTTGCAACAGTAAGATGTGGCTGGAATGTGTTGCTAGCAGAACCGTTAAAAGAAAGGCTGCGACAGCGGGCTTTCTTAGGTTCTACATGCAACTGATCTTTCTTTGTACAACCAGGAGCCGCCTTCAGAACTGCAGCAAGAACCTTATCACGAAGTGCAGTCCATTTTTCATCTCGGATTACTTTTGCAAAAATTGTTCTATCTCCAAAGGCATACGAGTTCGTCAAGGCACGCTACGCTTAAAGCCTATGACAAACTCGTTTAGTGGGTTATTAGTATAAACCCACTATCAAAGTTATCAATGTGTGCATCAAACTTCAACTAAACTGCCTGAACTAAATCTGCTGTTGTATATTCTTCTGGAAGATATTATATATAGCAAAACCGTTAAAAAAAAGGCTGCAACAGCGGGCTTTCTTAGGTTTTACTTACATTTGAGGCACCAAAGTCACGTGAATTGGAGTTCCGTATCCTGATTTACAGCCGTAAGCTTCGTTCATGTAACGGCGGCAATCTTCCAAAGTCAAAGTAATATCCTCAGGAATCAAAACTCCGAGGAAATGGGTTTGTTGTGGGAAATTTTTATTATTATGCTGTTTCATAATTCCTTCCAATATACTTAAATCTAGAAATCATTTCTTCTGAAGA
>JAEDFX010000144.1 GCA_016297805.1 Treponema sp.
TTATATGGACGCTATGCGTTACGGAATATTCAGTTCTGTTACAAATGGCGTGGTTTTGGCTTGATGTCTTTTGACATCAAAAATATAAGTCAGGAGTTTTAATGAAGCTTTCGTCTTTATTTTCTAAAGGAAAAACTCTTAGCACTAAAACACCAAGAAGCTTTACTGAAATAAATAATAATGATGTTGCTGAAGATTTTGATTCTGTGGAGAAGAAGGCCTGCACTGATCCATATCTGCAACATGCGTGGGTTTCAGTTTGCATTGATATTCTTACAAGAAATATTGCAAGAGCAAGTTTTGAAATAAGAAAAGACGGCAAAACTGTTACTGATTCAAAGGCTGCAAGATTATTTCAGTTACCTAACAGCTATACCAGCAAATATGATTTGTGGAAACAGACCTGTGCATGGTGGAGCTTAGACGGTGAAGCATTCTGGTGGTTTGGTGAAGATTATACTTGCGGTGTTCCGAAAGAACTCTTCGTATTAAATCCTAGAAAAATGCAGCACGTTGTT
This sequence comes from Treponema sp., assembly GCA_016297805.1. GTDB lineage: Bacteria > Spirochaetota > Spirochaetia > Treponematales > Treponemataceae > Treponema_D. The sequence goes on from JAEDFX010000144.1 coordinate 519, forward strand.
GATAACGGAAAGATTACGAAGTGGATTTATACAGGATATGAAAACGGAAGACCGCTCGTAATTCTTCCTGATGAGTTAATACATTTCAAGGACTGGAATCCATGGAATGAATACAGAGGCGTTAGTCCTTTGATTAGCTTGGGATTAGAAGTTGAGCAGGATTTACTCGCTGCTAAACAGAACACCGGATTATTAAAAGAAGGTGGCGTTCCTAAAGGATTACTGAAAACGGACCAGGTGCTTACAGAGCCAGAGGCAGAAATTCTTGCAAGAACCTGGGATAAAAAATACGGTCATAACAATAAAAGCCGTGTTGCCGTATTGGGAAAAGGTACAGAATACCAGCAGCTTACATTCAGCCCTGATACTCTGAAGCTTTATGACATGAAAAAGTGGAACCTGTATACGTTGCTTGCAAAATATGGCATTCCGCCACGAGTTGCGAATATTCAGGATTCAAAAAGTTCTTTAAGTGGAACCGATACTGACAGCCAGCATCGAGCATTCTGGAACTTTACATTGATTCCGCTTCTACAGAACTTTGAACAAGTTCTTGAAGTGCAGTTTTTTAGAAGATTCAAATTATCTGAAAAAGGTATTTTTAATCTTGAGTCCATTCCTGAATTACAGGAAAGCGAGGATGCACAGAGCAACCGTGATATTGCGGAAATAAATGCGGGTCTTAAAACAATTAATGATGTTTTGAGAGCCAGAGGACAGGAAGAAAAACCTTGGGGGGACATCTGGTACAGAGCTTCTTCGTTGATTCCAGTAAGAACAGTTGATGATATCGGGGAACTAGAAGATGAGTAATAGAATAAAAAAAGTCATCATTGCTTGTAGCGATGAATATGTAAAAAACATTATGGTGGAAGGATTCGAAAAGTTTTTACCAAAAGACCGAATCTTTGTATGCAAGACAGAATTTGATATGACACAAATGCTTATTGAATCGGAAGATACGGCAATTATTTTTGACAAGTTCTTCCTTGGCTTTGTGCTGACCTATCAGATTCTGAGACTAAAAGTTATTAATGAAAAGATTTTAGCCTATTTTGTTGAAACAGGAGAATGTTCTAAATATTTCGGATTAAGAGTTTATGACTTGGGTATACAAGGATTGATTCCATATATTGAAGTAAAGTCAAAACTTAAAATTGAGCTGGAAAAAGTTATTCAGGGAATAAAAACCTTTCCTGAGCCTGTTATGAGAAGCATTGAAGAAAATGATTACTTGTTAGAAAGAAAATCATTTACAGAAGTTACTGAAAAGGAAATGGAGATTGGTCTTTATCTAGGAATGGGAAAATCCCAGAAAGAAATCTGTTATCTGACAGGAATGTCAGCACAAGCTGTATGTACACATACCTGCAGATTAAGAAGAAAAATTGGATACAAAGACCCTTCGGATTATACCAGATTAAGCAGACAGGCATTAAAAGGACTTACAAGGAGCGCTAATTGATTATAAAAGTTGATGGCATCGAAAACAAAGAGCTTGGAAAAAATCCTGTTTCTTTGATGAAGTTTCTGAAAGAAAATACACATTCTGGAAAAGTTGAACCTATGGTGGAAATGTTCAAAAGCGTTGATATGCAGAAAGATTCTTTTCACTGGATTATGTCTACTTTTGACACAGACAGAGACTTTGAAAAAATTGATCCATCTGGATGGAATTTAAAAAACTATCTTTCAAATCCTGTAATCCTCTGGAGTCACGATTATTCGATTCCGGCTATTGGATATGCAGAGAACCTAAAAGCAGACACAGTTCTTGAAGGTGATATTCGTTTTAATGACAGGGAATATGACGAGTTCGGCTGGAGCATTGGCCAGCGTGTAAAAGCTGGTGCTTTAAGATGCGGCTCTGTTGGTTTCCGTGTTGATGAAGTTGAGTTTATGGAAGGTCAAAACCGTGAATGTGATTTGATTTACAGAAAACAGGAACTTCTGGAATTTTCAATTTGCTGTGTTCCCGCAAATCCGTTTGCACTCAGCGTGCCAAACAAAACCTTAACCATAGAAAGAGTTATCCAAAACGAGGAACAGTCTTTCTATGAAAAAATGTTGTCAGGCCTTGCACGGGCTTAACAGTGCAAAAAAAACGGCAAGCCGGATTGGACCCCAGAGCTTGCCACTAATTCAAAGACCTTGGGAGGTTTAATTTGAATCAAGTTATTTTAGGATTGCAGCAGCAATTGGTCAACATGAAAGCACAGTTTCCAACAGCCGCCGCAAGTGAAGAACAGTTCAGAAAATATTTTGATGAACGGGATGCAATTCTTGACGGCATCCTTAAAGCTGCTTTGGAACAGGAAACAGCAACAACAACAGAGCTTCAGGATATGCGGGATGCAATTAAAGACTTCCGCACAATGATGAAAAATCAGGCTTCTACAGTAACACAGCTTAGTATGCGTGACATTCAGTTCAATCTTGGAAAAGCTTTAGTTGCTGCCTGGAACAAAGACCACAAGACTTTAGGCGAATTGAAATTCTGTCCTAATCTTAGAAATGAAAAATGGAACAATCCAAAAGATTTTGTCTGGCAGGCTGACAAAGGATTTGTTGCATCTAAAGCCGCACTTGGGGAACCTGTAGGAAACCTTGCAACAAATGACCAGTACCTGATTAATCCAATGTATGAAACAGTCATTCTTGAAGAAGCAGCAAAACAGTCTGTAATGATGCCACTTGTTACACACAGATTAATGTCGGGTGCCTCTCTTTTCCTCAATGAAAGAGACCGAGGCGGCGTTGAATTGAAATGGCTTACAAGCTACGGCCAGAAGATTGACGCTACAAAAGGAAATGTTCCTTCAAGAGTAGAACTTAAAGCATATACTCTTGCCGGCTATGTTTCCTGGTATGATGAATTTGAAGAAGATGCTTATATCGACATTGGAAAAATGTTTATGGAAGACATGATGGAATCTTACGCCACAGAATTTGACCGCCAGTGTTTAGTCGCAAAAGCAGACCCATTCACAGGTGCAATGAATGCAGAAAAAGCAAAAGTTGTTCCAATCAAATCAACAGATGAAAGCAAACTTACATATCTTGATTTCAGAGCAGCTGAACTTGCCATTCCTGCAGAAGAAAGAAAATACTGCTCATGGTTTATGAACGAAACAGTTCTAAACTATGTAGCAAATATTCAGGATGCCAACGGCAACCCAATCTGGAGAAAACCGGGCGATGCAATGCCAGGAAGAATTGACGGCTACGAAGTACACGAAAGCACTTTGTTACCACAGCTCACAGAACTTGGAGCAGACAAACCGATTGCTATTTTCATGAACCCTAAAAAAATCGTACACGGCAACAGAAAAGGCATAGAGATAAAACGCTACGATGATACAACAGAAAATCTTGAATATGGCGAAAGCTTTATGAGATTCAGAAAGCGTGACGGTTTCCTTGCCACACGACAGGAAGCAAACATTGTAGTTTTGAAAACTGCCAAGACCGCTTAATACAAAAAGCGTGACCGAGACAGAAAACTAAAACTGTAAAAACATTTTTTTGTTTTTGCAAACCGGGGGCGAAAAGAAAATAAAACGGAGTAATTCTGGTGTCAAGGCTTGCGAAGCAACCCGCAGGGCTTGGCCTTGATGCCAGAATTACGGAGTTTACAATGGAACTTCCCCCGGTTGCATTTATTGGAGATTGATTTTGAAACTTATTGATTATGAAGAAATTGAAACACTTCTTAATCTTAATTCTGAAGATAAGCAGATAAATGAACTTTGCTTTAATGCAGCTTATTCTGTTTTTGAAAAACAGATTGGTCATAATTTGGAAGAGAAAAACTATAACGAAATGCAGACCGTAAAAGACTGCAAGATATATTTAGAACAGATAAACATTACCGAAATGGTAAACATTATAGATATGAACACAAAGGAAAAAGTTCCTCACTGTGTTATAGATGAAAAAAGAAATGTTGTTTTTCTTCTTTCTTCACAATATGAAAACCATGTTTTGTTTTTAAATTACAATGCTGGTTTTACAAAAGATACACTTCCCGCAGATTTGAAGGAAGCTGTAATTAAGTTATTCATTATTAAAAGAAATGATTTCTTTAATAAGATGAATAATTCTGAAACTG
>JAEDFX010000145.1 GCA_016297805.1 Treponema sp.
TAGGAGGCTTTTATGAAAACTGCTGCTGTTTTTTTGGCTGATGGATTTGAGGAAAATGAAGAAGCAACAGAAGAACTAAATTTAATGAAGCAGAACCGGATGCTGCTGGATATCCTTATGACAATGCACCAATGAATGATACTTTAACACATTAAAAACAGAGCTTTTGAATGTTCGAAGTTCGCTTTGCAGCATAATAATCGGTTGATGGTGTTACAATTTTGGTTGACCAAAGTAATTTATTCTAGTTTACAAATCCTATTTTCCGATCCGCCTTTGGTTCATCAATCAGATTATTCAAGACCTGATTAATCCCCATAATTCAACTGTAACTTCGCAAAGAAATCTTCAAGCAGGTAACGTGAATCAATGTCTGTATAAATGCGGATTTTTGGATTTTCTTTTCCGAAGCTGCAGGATGTATCTTCATTTACAAAAGGCGCTTCGTGCTCGATGTAGTGACCGCAATCAGGATTCAGTGCAACGCCAACCGCAGGCGAATCACCAAGAGACCAGATTTCACCTTTTGTCCAACCGGCTGCCGGAGAATTATTATAGGTGACCATATTTTCAAAAAGATGTCGGCCAATTTTTCCGCATGGCAAAACTTTTTGCTGAAGTTCGCCAAGGCCCACGGTGATTGTTGTATAAACATTTGAAGGAATGAGCCAGAGATTTTTTGCATGACCCAAAACGTAATTTGCCGCAGCAACATCGTTTCCGGAGTTAAACTCACGCCAAGGAATTTCAGCAAGACCATGAGTTCCAATCCAGACAATTGTCATACGGTTCAAGATCTCAGGGCACTTTTTAATTGCAACCGCAACGTTAGTTATCGCTCCCTGACACAAAACAAAAAGCGGGGCTGTATCTTCGCGCAATGCTTCCTTAATCAAAAAATCAGCAGCTGGAGAAACTGATTCCTCGCTTACCGAGTTCTCGAAATATCCCGCCGCCATCGCACCAGGCTCACCCATAAAAACCGGCACCTCTTTCATATCCATTGCATCAAGAATTGTGCAAACTTCATCATAACTGCGCTGCACCGAGCCCTCAGCAGCAAAGTGCTCTGCAAGAATTCCCTTCACCATCAGCTTGGGACTCATCAAAGCCTGGGCAATCGCAAAAGGATCATCAGCCTCACAGGCAGCATCGGTATCAATAATCACACGCAGCTTCTTATACTGCGGAACGTCGAACAGCAATTTTGATTTCATAGTTTTTACTCCCATAAATCATTTTACCCCCTACCTGTAAACTTAGCAATTAAAGAAAGCACCTTTACATGATATACTTTTTTCATGAAATCCATCCTCACAAACACAGTAAAAATCACTGTGGCCGCCGTACTTGCCCCAGACCCGCATCGAGTTCGAAGACCGGGCAAATCTTTTTTATCCTCATGGAACATCTCAAAGAATTCTTACAGATAAAACACGATTTTATGATTGCGCAAAATTACATGCCGTCAATTCAATAAAACTTTCTTTTCTTTTTTACCCAACAAAATCAGTCTTTTCTCGACTATAATAATGTAATCGATTACATAGTTTCTGAGGAAACAATTACAAAAACTGGAGCTTAAAGTGAATGCCGCAGTGGAAAATTTAATTACAGATGATTTGATGGAAAAAACTTTTCTTTTTTGCTGGAAGAAAATTTCAGATAAGGAAGAGGCTCAGGATCTTGCACAAGAAATCATTGTTGATGCCCTGCTGATTTTGCGAAGTGGAAAAAAGATTGAAAATTTCTACGGTCTTTTCTGGCAGATTGCGCATAACAAGCTTATTGATTTTTACAGAAAAAAACGTCCGGTAAAAATCAGTCTTGATGACATGGGAAACAGCCTTCTTGGTTTTGATAAATCACTTGGAGATTATATCAAACAGGAAGAACTGGATCTGCTTTCAAAATCAATGACAAAGCTTGCCAATATTCACAGAGATATTCTGGTGCGCTTCTACATCAAAAATCAGAGTGTAAAAGAAATTGCCGCCGCCCTTAAGCTCCCCACGGGTACAGTAACAAGCCGTTTATCTGATGCCCGCAAAAATCTTAAGGAGAATTTTGAAACTATGGAAAATCGAAAAGAAAAACCTGAAAAGAAAAAAAGTATTATCGATTTTGAGCTTGAGTTTTATGGGGATGCAAACCAGGCCTGGATGGCAATTTCTTCTCTGATAGACAGACAGATTTTATTTGCATGTCGTGAAAAAAGTCAGACTGTCAGCCAGCTTGCGTCACAGCTTGACCTACCCCAGCTCTTTCTGGAAGACAGCATTACAAAGCTTGTTCGGGCGAATGTCCTCTTTGAAGAAAAGAAAGGAAAGTATCTTACAGACTTTACAATTTTTCCAAAGTCAGTACGTAGAAAGGCAGAAGAAATTGACCGTCAGATTTGCCGGGATTTGAAAATTGCTGAACGCTATTTTGAAATTCTTAATGACATGAAGGCGGAGCTTTTGAAGGAAGAATTTTACGGAAATGATTTTGACTGGGAATATCTTCTTCCATATTTTATTATCCGCTCGGACAGAGAGTTTGGTAAAAAGACCGGTGGAGACTATCTTCGCGAAAAATACGGAAAGGGACTCACAGACAGATTCTGGCGAAACTTTTATCTTTCGGGCTGGTATGAAGATGAACCTGAAAGCCTTTCTAAAGAAGAAACTTCTTTGATAGGCCCCGGCTACAATTTTAATGTTTATACCATTCCTGAATACGGACATATTGAATTTCATAATACAATCAACACAATGCATTATGAAAAAGACGGGCATGAATGTGAACTTGACCTCGACCGCCTCGACTGGCTCAACAGCGGCAACACAGGTCTTTATCTTGAACTCATAAAAAATCCAAAAAAGACTCTTTCAGAAAAAGAAGAAATGCTTGTTGCAGATATGCTGAAGAATGGAGTGCTCAAAAAAACTAAGGTCGGCTACAAGGGAACAATTCCAGTTATCAGCTTTGCGCAAGTAGACAAGTGGTGCAAAATCTGGCAGGAAAAATTCAAGGAACTTTCTATTGAGTACTATGATGCGCTATACAAGGCTCAGGAAAAAATAGTTCTTCCTTATATCCGTAAAGATCTTTTGTGGGCTTCCTTCTGGCATGTCATTCCGCTTGGAAACAAAAAGAATTTAGATTCCATGCTGATGCAGTATGCAATTGATAATAAGCTGGTTCGTTTTGCAGAAGGCAAAAACGCTTCTTGCACAGCTATGGTTTTACTTTGTGAGTAAAGAGGAGATTTTAAAATGAAAAAGATAGATAAACAACTTTCTTATGCACCCGCAGAATTCCAGGTTTCTTATTGCGGATGGGCCTCTCCTGCTATGCGCGAGATGAATGGTATTTTCAGACAGCAGCTTGCCTTGCTTTGTTATGACCAGGCAAAATCTGTTGAGGAGCTTTCCGAGGCACTTCAGACTCCTTACGAATACATTCAGGACGCACTTGATTCTTTTTGTAAAGCAAAAATGATGAAGAAGATTGACGGAAAATATCTAACAACATTCCCAATGCTTCATCTGAAGAAAAATTACGAAGCCGGACTTTTGTGCTATAAGTTTTCCGAAGAGCACGAAATCCCAAAGAAAATAAATGACATACTACTTTCTTTGAAGGATAAAATTGCTGCTCTGGATTTTTACGGAAATGATTTTGATCTTTCATACTTAAACTGGTTTTTGTATACCATAACCGATAACTGTATGATTTCAGAATTCCGTTCTTACTTTTCTGACAAAACTGATGAAGTCATCTTCAACAATAGTGACTGGCGGACTGCCAATTATGATTATTCACTTTGCGCTTCATACAAATATGCTGATGAAAAAATCGAAGATGATCATCTGGAAAGGCGACTGGCCAAAACATCAACCTATTATCAGCATTATGGTCAATACCGGTACAACAACGTTTTTGATTACGCACCTTTCCCCTGCAGCTTTGAAGAAAACGCAATTGGAATGGGAAGTTCAGAAATGGGCAGAAATAATTATCTGACCCGGGAAAATATTGATTTTTACATAAATCTTGTAAAAGGAATAAAGCGTGATTTTACAGAGGAAGAGCAGAAGTGTCTGGAAAATTTTGAAAAGCATGGAGTTGTGGAAAAGCGTGGCGACACTTACAAGCCTATGATTCCTGTTTTCACAGAAGAAGTTTTTTCTGAGCTGGAGAAAATCATCACCAGAGCTTTAATTCCAATTGTAAAGGAAATTGCAGAAGCAACAGAAAAACCGATGGAAGAAATTATGCTTCCTGAGATGCGGGGTGTAAAAGAAAGAATAGATCAGTTATATGTCTTCTGGCTCTGCAGCTTCTTGAGTCCCCGACAGGAACTTTACTGGTACGGAATGAATGTTGAAGGCCTGGCAATCCCTAAAGATTACAAGGCCTCTGCAGCAGGGCTTTACATTGTTTGCTAAAACTTTATTCTTAAGAAACGAATAAAATTTATCACTGCTCGGATTGCTTCGTCACACAAAACTGCAATGAAGACGCCAAGCATTCCGAGTTTAAATACAAATACACAAAGACAGGAAAGTCCTACTACTCCGACAGTCCCCAAGGCTTGAGTAAAGAACATCCATTTTGTATCGCCATAGCC
>JAEDFX010000037.1 GCA_016297805.1 Treponema sp.
ATACGACGCGAGGTAGAGCAGTTGGCAGCTCGTCGGGCTCATAACCCGGAGGCCGTAGGTTCGAGTCCTACCCTCGCTATATTAAAGGCTTTAGTTTGACTACTAAAGCTTTTTTAGTTTTAAACCAGATAAAAGAAAATAACTGCAGGACTCGAAGTGCAGTGAGCGCGCCGCAGGCGAAAAGGCGACAGGACGTCGCCGTCAGCGAACGGAGCCGGCCCGGAAGGAGCAGACAGGACGTCTGCGACTAGAGGGCGAGTCCTACCCTCGCTATATTAAAGGCTTTAGTTTGACTACTAAAGCTTTTTTAGTTTTAAACCAGATAAAAGAAAATAACTGCAGGACTCGAAGTGCAGTGAGCGCGCCGCAGGCGAAAAGGCGACAGGACGTCGCCGTCAGCGAACGGAGCCGGCCCGGAAGGAGCAGACAGGACGTCTGCGACTAGAGGGCGAGTCCTACCCTCGCTATATTAAAGGCTTTAGTTTGACTACTAAAGCTTTTTTAGTTTTAAACCAGATAAAAGAAAATAACTGCAGGACTCGAAGTCGAAGGAACGCCGACCAGCGGGAGGAAAAGCAGCCACGGATGGCTGCGTCAGTGACTGAGACCGGGCTGCAATGAACCGACAGGACGTCGGTGAATGAAAGCCGAGTCCTGCCCTCGCTATAAATGAAAGCTTCAGTAAACAACTGGAGCTTTTTTAGTTTTAAATCGCTTGTCATCAGAAAATAAGGTTTTCCTCTTAGAAATAATTTTACCATTTTTTTCTATACGAAACTCTTTCTCAGTTCCGTCATTATAATAGGAATAGAAATGTTCATACCCAAATGGAATTTTTCTATGAACAAGCAGTCCATTGTTGTCGTATTCAGACCAGGTTTCTTTTCCTGTTTTCCTGTCACGCTCATAAACAACTTTCCCATTTTCATTAAAACGTTGTTCGACATCGACATCCTTCCTGATTTCTTCTTCAAAAAACATCTCATTATTATCCCTATCATAGGTATGCTTTTCTACAATGTTACCGTTCTCATCTTTCGTAACAAAGGTCGTATGATTTCCAAGATAGTTAATGTATTTCCATCTTCTCTCTCCAATCAATTCACCTTCTATGAATTTACATAGTTCAAACATTGTTTCAATACCATCAATCCTAAATGTAATCTCCGTCTTTGTCATTTTTGACATAACCTGTAATCTTCTTCCGCTTTTTACGGATTTAAGTTCTTCAAAAACTATTTGAACAATTAATATAGTAACTATTTGGGAAATGACAATACTTTATAAAAAATGAAGTCAGAAAAATTACTTACATCTGTTCTATATATAATAAATATAGAGTAATGGGAAATGACATACCGTCAATTTTCACAAACTAAACCTTTGATATAACCTCCTACTTGAAATCATGTACAGGTTTATAACCTGTAACAAAGCATGTATTACAAAAATTCAAAACGAAAACCTACAAAGGACGATCTTTCCTCGGTTCCGAGTGTCTTAATTGTCTTACATAATACCAACTCTAAATGTTCAGCAGAAAGTTTTTATTATGCAGTTTATTATAAACTCGCGGATGTTCTTCCGGGTAAGCCTTGGGGTGAACATAGATTCTGTCCTCAATAAATGCCGTATGGGTATGTCCCGCACACCATATGGCTTTTGGATTTTCAGCCAAATATTCTTTTGCAATTTTATCATCAAAATAAAACATTGCACTGGTATAATCCCTGCGATGTATCGGGTGCATAAACTTTTCCGATGGAAGTGGCGCAAAATGTGTAAGCATCACATCGGGATGTTCCTCTAAGACTTTCTGTACCTTCCCAAACTCCAATTCTCGTATTTTTTCCAAATTCTGGCTGCAGTAGTCCCAATGAATACCGTCAAACCAACAGTTTCTCCACCACTCTTTCATCTCACTGTATTTGTTATCCAATCCATAGTCCCTGATAAAACTCATGTCCCATATACCCATTGAACCACCGAACTTAACTCCATCAATGCTTATGCAATTTCCATCCAGCAAATGAACATTTTCAAATTGATTACAATATTTTTTTATGACGTCAATTTTTTCTTCCGAAGTTTTGAATAAATTATCTGAAGAAATGATACAATCTTTCGGAGCTGAAGGGTTATCAGAAACAATCTTTGTATCCCAAGTTAATGCCAGATCATGATTTCCCAAGCACATCACAATATTTTTGTAACGAGAAGAAATGTCCTTGATAAACATCTTCGTTTCTTCAAAAGTATTCGCTAGATCACCTGGTATTACAATTGTATCAGCAGGAAGAAACTCCCGTTCAAAAAACCTGTCCATGTTACAATGCTGTCTGTAAAACGTATTGTTCCCAAGATAACTGTTGCGATAAAAATCGTAGTGAATATCAGAAAGAATATAAATTTTCATAAAAATATTTTACTCCTAGTATCGTTCAACGCTTCCATCTTTCCTTGCAATTGCCATTTCATCAAAGATCTTCATAACTTCATGCGTGTTTGCATCCGTACACTCCAAACATTTGTCCTTCATTTCATCCGGAAATCCGTAAAAAGCTTCCGCCATACCTGTTGCTATGTCAGTTAAGGTATCGCAATCTCCTCCAAGGCTTACTGCCGTCCTGATTATATCTTCAAAACTATTACCTTCAAGAAATGCCGTAATAGCCTCCGGCACAGTCTCCTGACAGGTTTCTTGATGAAAATACACAGGACAAATTTCGCCACATGTTCGAGAAAGGTCATAGTTGAATTCTTTTTCAACATAATCCTTTAACTGTTATACGGCTTGGTTTCTTCATGCAAGCCACCTGTAGAATTGTCCTCCATATCCTACATGAGGATACCTATGCCCCCATAGTTGCATGCTGGTAATCATCGCCGTTTTCATGGTATGTTCATCAGCTTCAAGTCCTGCCTTGAAAAATCCATTGCAATTGCTACCGTCATTACAGAATCATCCGTATAAGTTGGAGATTTAGAAAATAAGGGAAATTCTTTTGGTTTATTTCCTCTGTCAAACTCAAACGATTCCCCGATAATATCACCTAAAATTGCTACGAACACTTTTCCTCCTTTTGCAATTTCTTTTGTTTATACGCGTTTAGCATGAGATTTCCTTTCTAAAACATAAAAACAGAACTTGATACTATAAACCCAAATATGTCCCAGCAGTGCAAACTACTCCGACGCAAAACACTCTTCACCGTGAGAGTATAGAATAACATCCACTTCAACGAGATTGTATATTCCTTTCATTACACAGTATTTAACTATGAGATCAAATCTGCTTGATGGCATGAAAGCATAACCGGCACTTGCCAGGAATTCTTCATATTCCTTTAGTTTCAATTCAAGGACAAGTCCCAGTGCCATTACCGTCATTTTCTTGGGAACATAATTATTGTAGCTAATTATTTTTGAAAAAAATTTCCTATCTATCAGAGCTTTAGAATAGACTTCAGAATTTCCAAGATTTCGCTCTGATATGAGTTGCTGCAGTTTGTTCTGAAAATTCAAACTTTTTGACGAAACTGAAATGAAAGCATCAACATCTATTGGTTCTATTTTTCTCTACATGTAAAACTTGCTTTTTTTCTATCTATATTTTGTTCCTATAGTATGAATTATGTATTTTATACCATTTCTTTTTAGCTCATAAGAATCCGTCCATGCGGAATTTTCAAGTTGAATAATACCAATTTCATTTCTTGCGGCAAGAAGTTTTTCTTTCCCTGCTGCTTTATAGATAGAAAAATCTGTCCCACGACCAATAATAGGATGTAAGTTTGTTGTATTCACAATTGCATCAGCAGAAACTTTTGTAATGTCATTTCGAATAATTCTAAAAGCCATGATTCAATTATACATTAGATTTTATTAAGCAGATAAAGAACTTTCAAAAAAGAGAGCGTTATTTTAGAAATTTTTATCACCTCTTCGTCGTTTAAGTTTATTCGCCATCTTACTGTTTTTTGAAATACCATAAGATCCGTTTACATAAACTCTGCGCAATCTATCCCTATAAAAGGAATTTGGATATCGTTGTGCAAGTCTTTTCAAATACAAAAATGCTCTTCTATCTCGCATAGTTGAATAATATAAGTAAAGGATTTCATCATTGCCATCTTTTTCAAATTCCATCAATTTAACTTCGTTCACATTTTGCTGCTCAATGATTTTATCATGATAATCTACGAGAACTTGTTCAATCAAATCGAGCAGAGATTTGTAGAATTCAATGTTAGTTTCATATTCATCGTAAATATCTGACCATCCACCTCTGAGAACAACGTTCTTTCCAATCGAAACAGTATACTCATTCCATTCAAGTCTTGAATCCTCATCGTCATGATCTACAGTTTGGTAATATATCTCATTAATCTTGGTTACATAATTTTCATTATGCCTATCAATTATATCCCTTACATTCTCAAAGGCGAAAATCAAATCTTCTATATCACCATTGATTTCAAACTTTAGTGGGATAGGTAATTCATCTTCTACCTTTTTACTGTTCACCACTTATTCTCCTTGCAGGATGAATGTCATGGAACTGAAGCAAATGATAAAAAAGCATTTAACTAAACAGCTCCATGATACACTCGGTATCTGTACTGTAATTTCAATTAACACCTTGAAAGATAAACAGGGTGTAAAGTTCTAAAAGTCTACTCAGAAATCAGCAGGCAAATCCGATTTTTACACTGACATTTTTTCTTTTCTCATTCTGAATTCTAATCAATTCTCTAACTATGTATTCAGAATCCAAACTGTCTTTTGGGACGAAACGAATTTTACCCGTAAGGCTGCCAAAGTCGCCTGGAGTAACAGACTCGTACCTGCATAGATTTTCAATCTGATCATCCGAAAACTTATACTTACCGAAAAATGAATTAAGTAAAGTTTTGATTCCTTGCTCACTAAGAGCCTTGAATTCACTGATAATATGGAACCTTCTCTGCATAGCAGGATCCATTATCTTGCGCAAGTTTGTCGTGCAGATGCAGATGCCTGAAAATTCTTCCATCTGTGTGAGAAACTCATTAACCTGTGTTCTTTCCCATGACTGCTTTGCGTCAGTGCGATCGGCAAAGAAACTGTCAGCCTCATCAAAAAGTAAAACGGAGCTTGTTGCTTCCGCCTCTTCAAATGCTGCCGCAATGTTCTGTTCCGTACGTCCAACATAAGGATCAATAATGTCAGAGCATCGCTTCAGCAAAAGTGGTTTCCCCAAGGTTTCAGCAATGTAACGCGCAAGCTCAGTTTTACCCGTGCCACTCAAACCGTAAAAAAGACAGCGCACCCCATCATTACCTTCATCGATATGGTTTTCCTTTCTGTATTCTTCGGCGGCTTTGAGCATTTCAACAATCTCATTTGCATCTACAGAAGAATTAAGGACGGAAAGATCATAAGATTTTTTAACTGTACCGCGCATCTTTTTCTTACCATACAAGAGCGAGGAGTTTGCCTCGAGTACAGACTTGATGTCATTACGAATCTTGTCTTCCTTTCCATTTTGATAATCCAGAGAATTAATAGTTTTAACTACATTGTCAACAGAAGCTCCTGTTACCTTGTAAATGCTGAACATATCAAGAATGTCTTTCTTAAGGTCTGTCGGCATTTTTACCGATTTAAGTTTTTCCGCTGCAATCGAGCGTAAGGTTTCCATTGACATGGCACTGAACTTGATGCTATAGGTAAAGCGGCGTAAAGTTGATTCGTCCATTTCAGAAGTATAATTTACAATCCAGATTGCTTTGTTCTCTGATGTTTCTGAAAGCATTCTGTTTACTGTACCTTTCTGAGAGGAACTAAGCTTTATACCAAAGAAACTGAACTCCTTTGTCTTGAGAACATTTTCTGCTTCGTCAACTACAAGAACTGAATCTTCTTTTTTAAGAGAAAGATAACAGTTAAGACGGCTGAGGGCTTTTACCTCAACTTCGTCATCATCTTTCTTTCCGGTGATTTCAAGCTCGTTCTTGTAAGAAGTCATCTTAAGCCCTGCTGCTTGTATCAATGCCTTGGCATATTCCGTTTTTCCAGACCCCGGTGCACCAAACAGAAGAATGTTACAAGGATTGCCTGATTTCAAGAGCTGGACCGCAATATCAGACTGTTCCTTTGAAACACTGAAAGAATTCAAATCGTAGGACTTTAAATTCCTTTCATTCTTGACGATATCAGTAAAATATAGGCGCATATCTTTTTCATTTATGGCGTCCATAGCGTCTTCATCCATATCACCATCAGAATCAATGAGACCAAAAGCCTTGAGTTTCTGATCATTTCTAAGAGCCATGCGGATTTCTTTCTGTGATTTATTACAGCATTTTGCTATGATTTCAAAACGGCTCAAATCATCATGACGAAAAAGATCATTACAAACCGCATATATTTCCTTGCAGTTCTGAAGTCTGTATGCACAAAGCAGAATCTTTGCTTCATCTTTTGAAAGTTTAAGAGTGTCTACAGCGAACTTAATAGCAGTTTCATCGGCAACAGCATTCCTAACTTTTACAGGCACAGGAGTTCTTGAAGACAGTACCATCGTTGTTTCGTCGATACTACCTGGCTTCGTAAAAAAAGTTAGTGCTGCAATTTTTGCAAAATCACCTTTATTTCCAGAGAAAAGAACTCGGACAAGATTGATATTCCGTATGGAATCGGTGTCCCAATTTCCGCAGTTTTCAAATGCAAATTCATCTTCGCGATAGTTAGACTTAATTTTACTTCTGTAATTAAAAGGATTACGATACTTTTCACTAGGGATTATAGGTGTAAGCGTCTTAGATTTTACAAGTTTTCTGATAAGGGCATTCAGTATAGCATCCGAATGATCCTGTAATTCCAATCTATCTACGAGGGCATTATAGAGCCACTGAATCTCCTCATGACTACACAGTTCATCCAGGTCAGTTGTAAGCTGATAAAGATAATAAGCCAGAGCTAATGCCTCATTTTCGTTCAAATTTTTAACCTTTATAATCGCATTTCCAATCATAACTATCCCTTCTTTCTTTCAAATTCTCGTCCACTCATCAAAACTTATATCATTAGTATAGGAACATTTCCGTTCGCAGGCATTAAACTAATAATTTAACGATGTTTTTATGCTGCCAAATCAGCATATCCACCTGCCTTATCAATATTGTTTCTCAATTTCCTAAGTGCATTGCTTTCTATCTTTCTAATGGTTTCTTTTGAATACCCCATTTGAGCACCTATCTGAGATAAACTCATAGGCTTATTTCCATCAAGACCGAAACGTCTGTTTACAACATGCCTTTCTCTCTCTCCAAGCATCTCAAGGGATTTTTCCAACTGCAATACAAGTTCTTTAGAACAAATTTCAACAGATGGATCCGGAACTTTTTCATCTTCTATGAAGTCGCTCAATGTTGCATCATCGTCATCTTTATTGGCAATCGGTTTATCGAGGCTGGCCATCTTCCACTTCTTCATTTCTTCAAATCTCGTGGCTGGAAACCTTATTCCACATGAAGTTTCACGAATAGCTTGCTGAATGTATGCCTTTATCCAAAAAACTGCATAAGTTATAAACTTTGTTCCTCTTTCTGGATTGAATTTTTCTGCAGCATGGATGAGGCCAAGGCTCCCTTCAGCAATAAGATCTTCCATATCCATATAATTCTGGTACTTGACCGCAATTTTTGCTACAAAACGGAGGTTATGTTCTACAAGTTTATTTTGAGCCCACTTGTTTCCTGCATAAGCCTTAATTGCCAAAAATTTTTCTTCTTCTTTTGTAAGAAGCGGAATTTTATAGATTTCATTGAAATAATAAGATGTATTCTTTTTAGCCATTTTTATTACCTTGCAATAAATGCGACTGAAACGAAATACCTTTCGGTAAACTTAACTCTCTTTTCACATTTTTATTCAGGCTGTGAAATCCTGCCAGTTTTTTCTCGTCGTCTTTACGAAATTTGCCTCCTTACCGTTTTTCCTCCCCTAACAATGTCAAATAGCTCTTGCTGCCTGCACAAAATTGGCGGGGTAAAGAATATAGGAACATGCCATCAATTTGTCAACATTATAGAAATTTCTGAGCAAAATCTTTCCGCAACTATTTCAGCCAACAGATACATTATAATCTTTTACTCTATCATTTAATGATATGGCACAAGATCTTTATGTTATCCGCACTGAAATCCGATTTTTTATGAGTCTATAATAACAGGTTTGGTCGCCAAAAAAGCGACATTAATCAATATCGGAAAACTATTTTCTGACTGAGGACTGTTTCTCAAACTTTTCTCTCTTGCACATGATGTAAAGTCTCTCTAAGGCACACAATGACTTTTCTCCAGCCTACAATTTTGTGACCAATACATTAAACCAGTAGTATCATTCATTTCAAAACATCGGTCACAAGCACAACAACAATCCAAATCTGAATCGATGAAAGCCTATGCGATTTTGACAGTCTTTCAAAGACGGCCTTATACCATTTTATTTCTACAGGATTAAAATTTGATTAACAATACAGTGATATTAAAAACTCCGACAACTTGAAGAAGAGTAAATATAAAAAAAAGTGCTTTCCCGCAAGCATAATGTTCTGTTCCGCAGGTGTTTCTGCCAATACTTCATAAAGTTCATTTGAATCAATTGTTGTCATGTTGTTCCTCGTTTATCGTATGCGTAGATTTATTTTCATTTTTATAAATATAGTATGCTTCCATGGGTCGTCCACCGTCTTCTGCCATAATGCGTTCTTTTTCTCTCTCAAATTCCATACGTTTTCGTATTTTCCTTAGAAGCTTATTGTATTCTTTTCTATAGTCAGGCATTAGCGATTACCTCCGAATTTTATTTTTTCGATATATAAAGAATTAAATTCAGATACGGTGCACTCTATGAATTTCTTAGCAAAAAAATTCAATGATTCATATTCTGGATTATGAATAGCAATTTTTGGTTTGTGAAATTCATTTTCAAACAAATCATAAGTGCAGGTTTTAAAAGTTTTTGGAAATTCCTTTTGCAACTCCTGGAATCGTAACTTCATTTTCAGATAAAGTTTTTCATTCTCTAATTCTCTTAGTTTGATAATTCTGTTTATTCTTGAAGTCACTACCCTCTTCATAAAGTCATCTTCTGTTTCGTTTGGATGCTGCTTTGTTTTAGCTTTTTCTTCTGGATAAGTTTTGATAATTTCATCAAGAAGATCCCAGTTCTCTTCTAGGTTTCTATATTTATTCTAAAGGTAATATGCTAGCGCTCCAGCCATCTGGTTTACACATAGCTTTCCAATATAAACATCAAGGTGATCTTTTTTTATATGAACAATTATCTTCCCAAAATTATTCATAAAGTCTGTCAAGTAAATTGTTTTCCATCTTTTTAGAGATTTATTCTTCCCATAGTATTTTTCAATAAAAGTGAACATTTCCAGAACAAGTTCATTAGGCTGAATTATGGAAAATAGTTTACGAGTTTTTTCAAAGACATTCATCTTTCCTCCCATCATGGTGTCCCCTCGGGCGCACTCTCACTTGTTTTTTGCTTATCGATCAGGAATTTATTTTTTTTCATCTTCCAAACTTTTTAATAATTCCAGTTTGCAAAGTACTTGATTACTGATACGAAGACGAAAATCGTGTTTTGATTCTTCCTTAGTTTTTTTATTTTCACCATTTTAATCATTTCAATACGTTTAAGGTAAACACTTTTCACATATTGATCTTCTTTGTCGAAATTATATTCCCATGGAAAATCAGTTCGATAGAATCCCTGTCTGATTGGAATTTCAAATCCTTCAACATTAAGAACTGTTTCTTTTTTTTCATATTTCCTACCCCAAACTGCGGGATTTATTTGCACAGATGAAATGATTATCAGTTTGGCAATTAAAGTCTTCTTCATTTCTTTTCCACTAGAATCGTGTAAAGTAAACATAATCGGGAAAATACAAACGTCAACTTTATTTGGCTTTAATAGTTAGACTAAAATATAGTCAGTGAATCTTTCACAAAAGTCCATGTTTTTTGTAGTAGTTAAAATAATTTAAAACAGTTTTATTCTGCCTGATATCTTCCATTTTGACCCTTGTTTCAAGATGAAGCCCTTCAAGACTTTTTACGCGACTAAGAGCAACATAGGACTGCCCACTTGCGAAAGCTCCATTTTCAAGGCTTACGGAAATGGCATCAACAGTCTTTCCCTGCGCCTTGTGAATTGTCATTGCCCAACCGTACACAAGAGGAAACTGAGTGTAAGTTCCCACGACTTCAAGTTCCAGTCCATTTTCACCCCGGACATATTCTTTTTCTTCCCACTTGTGGCGTCTGATAAGAAATATTTTATCTTCCTGCCCTTTTGCAGTAATCAAAGATTTTTCAATTTTTGTAATCACAGCCAGAGTGCCGTTTACAAAATTATTTTCATTTGTAAGCATTAAAATGTGAGTTCCAACTTTAAGCTTAAGCAATGGTGGAGCAGGGGAATCACGTCCCATGTTTGGCTCAATAGAACTTAATGCTTTTTCCAAAGGCAAATAGAATCTTCCTTCAGCAGTGGCTTTGTATTCAAATTCCTTCCCTTCCAGTTCATTATATTTGCTCATATTTATTGATTCAGCATTCTTACGGGTTGTTGTAAGATAAAGAACTTCTTCGTTTTTTTTAGTACGAACCCTTGAATTGATGTAATCCAAATCTTCGCAGGTAGCTTGACCAAGACGGATATGATTCAAGGTTGCTAGAAAATTTTCATCTGTCTGTCTAAAGATCTTTTTGAATTCAATCTGCTTAACTTTACTCTTGCCAAGAAGCTCCTTAAATATCCTGGAGGAAAAGAAATATGGCGTTACATAGCCAAGCCTTGTAAAGGCTTCTTCGTCATCCTGAGTCAAAACAGGAGGCAACTGAAATGGATCTCCCAAAAGAAGAATTTTCACACCACCAAAAGGAACATCTGGATTATCTTTACCGACACGCATTCTTCTGTCGATTTCATCAAAAATATCTGCCCTGACCATGGAAACTTCATCAATGATTAAATAATTGACACAATCCCAGATATCCATTCTTCCACGATTAATTCTGTCCGTATAATATTTAAAATCGTGTGGTTCAAAAACTGAATTCTTAGCAACAGGAAGCCCGAAAAAACTGTGAATGGTCTGACCATCAATGAGCATGGCAGCAGCTCCAGTTGGCGCAAGACGGACAATATCAGATCCTATATTGAAAGCACTATATCTTCCAGATTTAAAGCCCTCATAGTCTATTTCATTAATCACATAATTCATGAAGGTTGATTTACCAGTTCCAGCAGCCCATAAACCCAGACAACCTGTGCAGAACCATGCATGAATTCTTCACAGGCTTCTTCCATCTCTGGAGTTAAGGTGAGATCCTTGAAATTAAATTTTTTATTCTTATTGTCCCAGTCGTAATCAAAGATAGTTTTGCTTTCAGTTTCAGTGGGCTGATTGTCAGAAGAATTTGAAGTATCCATCATAATTTTCCTCTTTGTCTTGACACTTTAATATAGTAAGTATTTCTAAAACGACAACTATATTATTTTTTTCCAGAAAGAATAATTGTAATAAACTTTGCTAAAACAAAATCTACATCCATCACATATTTTTCAATATCTTCATCAGGAATTCAGTCTGTTCTTCAAAACCTTCCAGAATGGGGATATAGAAATTCAATTTGTTATGACAGGTAAATCCCAGATACTCTTTTGGAAAATCCACCTCACAGAGAATGCACTCTTTGGAATATTTAGGGTTTGACAAGCGAATCCTATAATCTTTGTTTTGCGGAAGGATTTTTTCAAGTTCACGATAACGCTGATCCAATGCGGCAGAAGTAGCACGTTCCCTAAACTTTTTGATTTTTTCCTGCTTCAGGACGGTCTCCTCATATTGGGGAACGATTAGTTTTTGAGACGTAAAGCCGCCCGTAGGAAATTTAACTTTCATTGGATCTTCAAAAAACAAGGTGCATTCACATTCTGAAAAGCAGTTGTTGCTGATTTCTTTTAGAGTAGACGGAAAACGAACAATGCCTTTCTGAGCCCCAAAAGAATATGTCGCAGCTTTTTCTACCCTGCAGGAATTTGAATTTTTTTGATTCTGAATCCAATGTACCATAATAAATTTTTCCGTCTTTGGATAATATTGAAGAACCAGACAATTTGAAAAAACTGAATTTAGAGAAAACAACTTTTCCAATATTCCAGAACATTTTTGGAGAAATATGCTGTATCTCCTTATGAAGATATAAAACAAGCTTTGGACAGTTCACTATAGATTTATTTGCAATTTCTGAAAGATTTATCGGCAACCGTAGCTTTGTAAGATTCGGACAGTTTTCTATACCATTCCTATAAAACCTTTTAACAGTGTCCGGAAGATATAGTTCCTTCAGAAAATCAAGATCCCTGAAGGAAAATGGCGGCTGATAACCAACATCAATAATGTTTCCTTCGAAAGAAATAATTTTTCTTAAATCAAGTGAATAAAAAATTTGAGTACTTTCAAGAGCATCACAGATTTTAAATATGTCCTTTATTTTTCCTTCAAGCTGAATTTGCACAGATGATGAATCTGAATCTCCGTTGAGAGAATAAATAAACTCATACAGTTGCCTTTCAGTGCCTTTGAATTTTTTTATGCCTTTCATTTTCATTCCTTAGATTTTTAGAAAACAGCTTTTCCCTGTTTTATCCATCCACTCATGATGATTGTTCCAACCTTTCTCGCTTGGACAAACCCACAGGAATCTTGACTTGGTATGTTTATGCTTGATTGGATGAGCAGAACAGCCGTCAGTCAGAATTATAACTCCGTCATATTCAGGATGATCTTTTGCAAAATCAAAAACACATTGAAAATTCGTTCCGCCTCTTCCCTTCACTTCAAACTCCACCTGTCTTTTCGTAAGTCGTTCCGGATTTCCTTTTAAATCTACATCAAAATAAACAAGATCAATTTCTTTTATTCCATATCTGAAGAACCTGTTGATTACTCCGAGAAAATCCTTCAAATCTGGATTATCCACTGAACCGCTGGTATCAACTGCAATGAGAAGTTTTTTGGTAAAATTTCTTTTTGCTCCCATGAATTCAAAACCGTTTCTTCTGCTTGGGCGGAACCTTGAAAGATTTTTGCTGCCAGCAAGAATTGACGCCCGGAAAGTTTTCAGAACTTTTCTGTAATCAATTTTTGCGGTAAGCGATGCAATTATCTTTTCCCTGTATCGGCTTCCAACATGGCCCCACTCATCAAGATTGGCAATCTTGTCCCGTATCATTTCATTCAGGAGTTCCTTTGCCACATCATCTTCATCCCAAAGTCCAGTGGGACCATCAGGAGAATTCAATGCAGCTTCCATCTGTTCAATTTCTTTGGTGGATTTAACATTCCCGGTTTCCATGGCATTTTCAGAAAATCCATCTTTGTCTTCTGAATGGTCAGGAAGATTTTCCATGTTTTTTGCAGAGTTTCCTTCTTCTTCATCACAGCCCGGTTCAACTTCACGGCGCCCATTTTTTCGCTCCTGGCCTTCAACTCCTTTTTCTTCTGTTTCTCCAACCTGTCGATTATGGCCGTTGTAACCGCAGTTTATACCACCTTCACTTTCAAACTTTTTTTTGATCATGTACTGGCGCCTTGGAATTTTCAGAAAAACATCTTCTCCCAGTTTTAAGTATTCAGCATCAGGAAACATAAGAAGCCTGTAATATTCTTCAAAACTTCGGTTCCGTGGAAGTCTTTGCTCAACAGGGATTCCCGTTTCCAGATAATCTTCGATTTCATCCTGATAAATGGTGACATCACTGGCGATGATTGCAGTCGCTGCATCAAAATGTTCAGGCTTACGGAGATAGGGATGCTTCAAAAGAATGCGTATGACTTCATATTCAAAAAGACGGCGGATCTGGAAATTTGTTTTTTTTGCAAGAAGTTCCGGATTGTATTCGATGCGCATTTTCCCCGTACGGAATGGAACGGTCAGCTTTGGATTTTCCTTCAGCTCATGGGTGCAGAAGCAGGCAAATAACAGAGGTTCGCCCAAAAACCAAAACTGGGTTATTTTATCCAGAGTGTCACGGATTTTATGATGTCGCTTACTTTTTGCCAGCCGCGGCGGTCAGGTGATTTTTCAAGGTTGTCCAGTTCACCAATATAATCTGTGTCCCCGTCAAGAGCATCGGAGTTTTCTGTAATAAAGCCTATGACTCTCTGATCAATGTCATTTTTTTGAGCCCACAAAAGCCACTCTGTTACACTTGGACGGAATTCATAGATGTTGAATCGGCTTACAAGCGCCGGGTCCAGATCAGTAAGCTGATATTCATCGCCAAGGTTTACCACAGAAATAATCCGACTGCCTTCCGGCAAAGGTCTTCCTGCAATTGTTTTGTTGAGGGCAAGATCCATTACGGACTGAAGAATTTCCGGGTGTGCCCTGTTAAGTTCGTCAAGAAAAAGTACAACAGGAGTATTATCCTGAGGAAACCAGAACGGCGGCAAAAATTGAGTGCGTCCAGTTGCAGCTTCTCTATCCGGCAAACCGATAAGATCTCCAGGATCCGACATCTGACCTAGAAAAAGTGGAACAACCTTAAATCCTTTTTCTGTAAAATATTTTGTCAGGATCTGCGACTTTCCAATTCCGTGCTTTCCTGCCAGCATGTGTTTTGATAGGCTGGCGTAATTTCAAAAAGGCGGTAAAGTTCATTTGTATCAATTACTGTCATCGGATATCCTCTTTTACTTTTGATTTATTGACCTAAAATATAGCTAATTGAACTCAATCGTCAACTAAAACAAAAGATAAGTACTCCATTTCTGAAGTCCTTCTTATATCACCATTCTTCTTCTGCTAATAGTTTTCCAGCTTCTGTAAGCATTCTTTCTGGATCTGGGGTTATTCCCACACGAGGTAGGTCCAGTCTGTCTGCATCAATACAGCAATCTATCGTAGGATTCCCCGTAGGTTCTGTCTGTGAAGTGTGAGTTTGCATTTCAAAAAGGCAATTTAATTACCACAAAACGCTTTTTCCATTTCTGATTTAATAGATTCGAGTGATGACAAATAATTATAGATTGGAATCAGGATTTCTTTTTCTTCCTTAAAATATATGACATCATTCTCATCGATTTTTTCAATTTCTCCATATAAATATGTCAGCGCTCTGTGCTCCTTCATGGTTTTATAATCTTTTCTCGGATTAGGGAAAAACCATCCAGTAAAATTGTACTTCTTCATTTCCTCTTCAAAAATATTCTTAATTTTAATCTTAAAATCTCGAACCTCGTTGATTACATCCTCATAAGTCTTTAGGGAGTTAGAAATTGATTTCGAGTTTCTCAATAGAAATATAGTTTGTTTATCAGAAACGTCTATGGTCGAATATGGGTCATGCAAGTAGTAAAACCTGGCATTATATCCTGGTTTTTCAAAGGAATCAGTTATCTGTAGCCGATTGCAGAGAGAACTATCTTTATGGATATGAATCTTACATCCGAATCTTTGGCTGAAGTTCAATACAACCTCAAAATATCTTTCATATTCTGTTACAGTGCCTGGTTCAGTAAATTCCCTTACATAGTTTAGACTTTTAAAATCGTGAATCCCTTCATTCGAAGTATTTATTATTTGCTTTTTATTTATATATGCATATTTTCTTAATAGATGAATAAAATATTTATATGGTCCAGCATGTGTATTAAAAAATTCCGTTCCCGTAAATTTAAAACATTCAATTTCTTCATCACTGATAATCAATTTAAGTCTCCTAAAATTATTTTACAGGCTACAAGCAGTTAAAAAAACAGCTTTTCCCAGTTTTATTCATCCAATCCTAATATTCATTATACTCATCTTCGGATGTTAAACACCATACAAATCTAGCCTTCGTTTCAGGTTCCTTTTTTGGATGACATCTTATATCACCATTCTTCTTCTGCTAATAGTTTTCCAGCTTCTGTAAGCATTCTTTCTGGATCTGGGGTTATTCCCACACGAGGTAGGTCCAGTCTGTCTGCATCAATACAGCAATCTATCGTAGGATTCCCCGTAGGTTCCGTCTGTGAAGTATGAATTTTGCAGGCCCTGTAAAGCATTTCAAATTCCTCTTCGCTTAAATCGCTCAACAGCGTGCTTGAAATGTCTATCAATGCCTCTGCAGCGCGTGGTCCGTGGCTATTGTCATATCCATCCCAAGTACGCATGTGATCATGAAGATAGGCAAACAGGCAGACAACTCTTTTATTTACGCCTTCTGTTTTCTCAGAAAGCTGAAGGCCATTGCGCTCAACATTTTTCCAGTGAGTGATGCCATGAACGACTCCACCTTTAAACTGAGATAGTGCATAATGGATAACGTCATTTAATTTTATGTTACCCATATAATCATCATTAAAATCAGTTCCCGTTGTTTCGTACATATTTCTCCTTCCCCTTGAGGGAAAATAATTTAATAAAAAGGGACACGTCATAGAAGTGTCCATTATGCCGTATTCAGTTTTTTTTATTTTTCGATTTCTTTTCTCAAATCCGCAATTATCCCCTCAAGTTTTTTAGCTACTTTTTCAATTCCAACAAGAGAATCCATTTTCATTTCTAAAATTATATCAATTGTTTCTCTGTCCAATTCCAATAATTTCTGAACGTAGGATTTGAAATCTTCTAGTTCCATGTCCTGCATTTGCGAATAAAGTTTATCAATGTTTATTGCAAAATACTTTAATCCTTTGAGATACTTCAGCTTTTTTTGCGCTGTTTCCAAATCAAATTTTTTAATTCTCATTTCTTCATAACTTCTAGATTCATTAGATATTAAATTAAGAACTTCTTTTTTGTAACTACTAACTATCTGGTCTTGTGAAATATCATTTAATTTTTCTTTATTTCTATAAAACCAAATTTGATAACCAATCTTGTATTTTGATGGGATTTTCTGAGGAACTTTTATTTCAAAAATTACATATAAATCTTTTTCGTCTGTAAAGCCAGAATTTTTCAGTTTTTCCGCATGTTCTCTTTTAAACTTATTATAGCTGATGTTTTTTTCTTTATTTTCAACTCCATAATTCTCCTCCAAGCTTCAGAATGATAAACCTTGCTTTAATATAGCAATCTTGCGAAAAACGTCAATTTTTAGACTACTCTAGTGATGAATCAGGCTGTTTCTTTTACTCAACTTAGCAAAACTTGTATCTAGTAATTATATTTCCGTCTTTTTCATAAATATGGAAACAGTTTTCTTCTGGAGTGTTTTCATAAACAAGATATCCATTTGAATCATATTCATACAAGATAGTTGCGTTGCCACGTCTTTCACATACGACATTGTCGTTTGAATCATAATCAAAGAAGGATTCTCTATCATCTGGAAATTTTATATGAACTAATCGTTCTTTGGAATCAAAGTCGAAAATTTTTTCATCATTTATAAATTGATCAGGAACTATTTTTTTCATTTGAGAAAAATTTTTAATTTTCTCATGAATAGATTTAATTTTTCCTTCAGAATCATATTCTGTCTCTATCTTATTGCCAAAATGAATATCAAATTCTTCATCATATTCTGACTCTTCCCATTCTTCTTCATCCCCAACCTCGTTGTTTAATACATAGTAAATTTCCGTCTGAGTTGTATTCACTTATTTCTTCAAATTCTTCGTCCCTGCAATAGTAGATAGTTTTATATTGATCTAATAATCCCTTTCGAACTATACAAGGTTCCACCTTTTCATTTTTTGGGAGAGATAAACTTTTTTTCTCTATTTCTATTAGTGTCAAAGTTTTTTTTACTATCTCACCACCAACTGTTACTTCAACATTAAATTTTTTTCCGACATCAGTTTTATCCATGAAAATAATCTTCCTCTCATACACAGTGGCTCAGTGAGCCATCCGTCTAACTTGCATTTACCGCAGGCAGCTTGACTGCCTGTCGGTGATTTGAAATACGTGTTATGTGTTTAGTTCATAGTTTGTATTATACATCCTGAAAAAGCACTGTCGTCAATTTCCTTCACAGATTCAATATTGTCAACTTTGATTAACTTCGTACATCCCGCAAAAGAATTTTTACCAATTCTCTCGACATTCTCCGGTAACCTTACATGACTTAAATTTTCACAACCTGCAAAACAATATTCAGTAATGTATTTTATTCCGTCTGGGATAATTACTTCATTCAAACGAGCACAAAGTTTAAATGAATTCTTTCCTATCTTCCTTAATGAGGCTGGTAAGTTTATATTTCTAAGGTTATAACAACCTTCAAATGCTTTTTCTCCGATTACCTCAATGCCTTCTGATATAACAACTTCTTCCAAATATATAAAATGAAAAAATGCTTCTTTTTCGATAATTCTTAAAGAAGAAGGGAATACTATTTTTTTTATCCACTTTGCTTTAGCAAATGCATTTTCTTCTATTTTAGAAATACCTTCAGGAATAATAACCTCGAAGTCATCATCACTAGGAACATAGCCCAACAATCTGTTGCCATCAATATTCCACTTATTTATATGTTCTGAGATTTCATTGATATTCAATTTATGACAAGATGAAAAAGCTCCCGTAAAAAACTTTTTTTCATTATTAAAAATTACATATTCTAGGTTTTCACAAGAACTAAAACTATCATCTTCGATTATTTCAACCGAGGATGGAATTTCGATTTTTTTCAACCCACTATTAGCGAAAGCAAGTTTCCTGATGTATTTAAGTTCCAAAGAAAGTTGTACTGTCTCTAAATTTTCACAATAATTAAAGCAAGCATCAGGAATCTCTGTAAGTCCCTCTGGCAAAGTTATTGAACTTAGATTTCTACAATTTATGAAGGCTGCCCTTCCAACATATTTCAATGTTGCTGGAAAGATTACATTTTTCAATTTTTTACAGTTACTGAATGCTTTTTCTCCTATAGCCTCAAAGCCTTCTCCAAAGACAACTTTCTCTAAATTCTCACAACCTGAAAATGCCTTTTCATCTATTTGCTTTACAGATCCATCGATATACAGTTCCTTAATACTTTTATTACCTAGATATTGTCTTTCAGAAATAATACTAATGTCTGAAATTTTTATAATACCATCATTTTTCATCATCAACTCCTAACTATAAAGTTGCCCAGTGGGCAATCCACATAATTTGCATTTCCCGAAGTCGGTGATTTGAAATGCGTGTTATGTGTTGCTTTAATGTATTTTATACAACCAATGATTTTATAATTTTATCTATTGAGGACTGCTTAAATTCAACAATTAAAGTACTTTCCTCTTCAATCTTTAGAATAACAGTTTCCTTCTCGTCGTCGAAATATACAAGAATGAATAATCTCTCACCTTTCTCATTAGAGGCTTTCCAATGGGTAAACATCATAAGTTTATGTTTAAAAGTTCTCCCGTTGTACAATGTTTCCAAAACATTATCAATATCAGTTGTATACTGAATAAATAAAGTTTCTTTTATTCCATTTGGCTTAATCAACTCAATTTGCGGCTGAAGATAAGTTGCATTCTTCCCTACAAATATCTTAGCCTCTTCAGGTAATGAAGTTTCTTCATAATTAAATTGAATTTTTCCTTTTTCGTTACTATAACAATTTGGTTTAGAATAAAATGCTTCAACCTGTATTCCTGTTTTCATTTTACACTCCTCCTGTTGCCCAGTGGGCCATCAACCTAGCTTGCAGTTAAACAGTTTGCGGCTTGACTGCAAATCTGATTTGAAATGCGTGTTAGGTTTTATTTCTTACTCATAGTGAGTCCACATTCTTAAAACTCTTACAGTATT
>JAEDFX010000146.1 GCA_016297805.1 Treponema sp.
GGGGAAGTCTCCCCCTCGCTACAACCGCCTGCGGCGTTTTCCGCTACCCTCTCGCCAAAGGGACTCCGCCCCTTAAAAACCCCGAAAAGGTTGTTGCTGACGCAACGGATTATTAAAGCCCGCAACGCCTGCTTTTTCAGGAGATTTTCTATGATAGAATTTAAAAACATTTATAAAACCTTCAAAACAAAAACCAGCGAAGTCCACGCACTGCAGGATGTGTCCCTTTCCGTAGAGAAAGGCGACATATTTGGTGTAATCGGGTTTTCGGGAGCTGGTAAATCTACTTTGGTGCGCATGGTAAATGCTTTGGAAATTCCAACCAGTGGAACTGTCCTTGTAAACGGCAAAGACGTGGCTACACTAAAGGGAACAGAACTGCGCCACTTCCGCAAAAATATCGGAATGATTTTCCAGCACTTTAATCTTCTGGAAAGCAAAACTGTTTTTCAAAATATTGCAATTCCGCTTCAACTGGAAAACTGGCCTAAGGCAAAAATTGATGAACGGATAAAGGAACTGCTCCACTTTGTTGAACTAGACGATAAAGCAAAGGCACTTCCTGGTCAGCTTAGTGGCGGCCAGAAACAGAGAGTAGGAATTGCCCGTGCCCTGGCTTTGAATCCTGAAATTCTTCTTTGTGATGAAGCAACTTCCGCACTTGATCCACGTACAACCGATTCAATTCTGGAACTGCTGCGTAAAATTAACAAGGATTTGAACGTTACAATCCTGATGATTACCCACCAGATGAACGTTATTCAGCAGATTTGTAACAAGGTTGCGGTTCTGGAAAAAGGTCAGCTGGTAGAAAGCGGTTCGGTTATAGATGTTTTTGGAAATCCACAGAAAGACACTACAAAGGGATTTATACGTACGGTAATTAATGACCGGCTGCCTGAAAGTGTAAAATCTTATTTGAGAACCTACACTGCACCACAAAAGGTGGTCCGGCTGCGTTTTGACGGTAAAAATGCAGATGACCCGATTATGTCTCTGGCAATCAAAGAGACTGGTGTAAACATTTCCATTCTGTATGGAACAGTTACAGAGCTGGAAGGCATAGTTGTAGGATTCCAGACCGTCCAGATTACAGGAACACAGGACCAACTGGATGCCGCAGAGAAGTTTTTTGAAGAACACAATGTTCCAAAGTTTGAAGTTCAGTTGTAAGCAGATAGACAGGAGGCATGAAAATGATTTTCGGAGTCAGCACAGAAAAAATATTATTATCAATCGGACAGACAATTTACATGGTAGGTCTATCCCTTTTGTTTGGATTAATTATTGCCTTTCCATTGGCAATTCTTCTTTTTGTAACTCGCAAAGGTGGAATTAAGCAGAATCTGACAATTTATAATGTAGTTGGAACAATCATTAACATTATACGAAGTGTGCCTTTCATTATTCTGATTGTGTACATTATGCCGATTACAAAAGCAATTGTTGGAACCCGCGTAGGTTCAACAGCAGCTCTTGTACCGCTTACAGCCTATATTGCCCCATACCTTGCCCGGTTAATTGAAACAGCCTTGCTGGACGTAGACGGGGGAATTATTGAAGCAGCCCAGTCAATGGGAGCCAGCACCTTCCAGACAATCTTCAAATTCGTTCTACCTGAATCAAAAGGCGGAATAGTACTGGGACTTACAACAGGAACAGTAGGTTTACTTGGAGCAACAGCAATGGCTGGAGCAGTTGGTGGCGGCGGAGTTGGGGATCTTGCCCTTACCTACGGATATCAGCGATTCAACACTCCACTTATGACCAGCACGGTTATTATTTTGATTATTTTCGTACAGGTAATACAGGTTGTAGGATTAAAACTAGCAAAGAAGAAATAAAAAAGCAGGAGGCTATATGGCAGGAATTATTGAACTCAAAAATATTTATAAGACCTTTGAAAATAACGGCAGGATTTTTAATGCTGTTGATGATGCTTCTGTCACAATTGAAAAAGGGGAAATCTACGGAATCATTGGTTTTTCTGGTGCCGGAAAATCAACTTTGGTGCGAACAATCAATCTTTTGGGACGCCCTACTTCTGGTACTGTCACTGTTCGTGGAAAAGATATGCTTGCATTGACCCCAGCAGAACTTCGTAACGAACGTAAAACAATCGGAATGATTTTCCAGCACTTTAATCTGATGAAGAGCAGAAATGTTTTTAA
This sequence comes from Treponema sp., assembly GCA_016297805.1. Taxonomy (GTDB): domain Bacteria; phylum Spirochaetota; class Spirochaetia; order Treponematales; family Treponemataceae; genus Treponema_D. The sequence continues at coordinate 2,172 of JAEDFX010000146.1, forward strand.
TAACGTTGCATTTCCTCTTAAACGCAGTGGACTTTCTAAAGAAGAAATTGAAAAAAAGGTAAACGAGCTGCTGGAGCTGGTAGAAATTGGTGATAAGAAAAAGCACTTTCCTTCACAGCTTAGTGGCGGTCAGAAGCAGCGTGTTGCTATTGCCAGAGCTCTCGCCAACAATCCTGATATTCTTTTGTGTGATGAAGCAACTTCGGCATTGGATCCAACTACAACAAAGGCAATCCTTAAGCTTTTGAAAAAATTGAATCAGCAGCTGGGACTTACAATTGTAATCATCACCCACCAGATGGAAGTAATCAAAGAGATTTGTGACAAAGTTGCCGTAATGGAAAACGGAAAGATTGTAGAACAGGGCGAAGTTTTCAACATTTTTGCCAATCCACAGAATGAAGTTACAAAACGATTCATTCGAGCCACATCAAATCTTACAAAAATTGAAGAACTGATTGCGGAAGATTCGCCTGTTGTAAAACTTTCAGATGGCGAAAAGCTGGTGCGCTTCAGCTACATTCAGAAGGATGTTTCGGAACCGCTGATTTCTGCCACAAGCCGTCTTTACGATGTAACAATGAACATTATTTTTGCAGAAATTGATTTTGTTCAGGGTGCACCTATTGGTGGAACAGTTGCAATCGTAAGTGGTCAGAAAGAAGCCATTGAACGGGCCTTGCAGCATATTCGAGATGAAGGTGTTGGAGTGGAAGTACTCAAGGAGAATTAATATGGAATTTATAACTAAAATTTTACCAAACGTGTGTAAGGCCGCTGGCGGCCGGTGTTCAATAGGAAAGCGTTAAGAAAATTGCGACAGCAATTTTTAGCTTGTCCACCTTTATTGTAGGAGTTTTTTTATGATTGAAATTATACATTCTATTTTACCAAACGTATCCTCTCATCCAGAGCGATTTTTTAATGGATTCTTAGAGACTTTAATAATGACCCTTTGGGCCGGCAGCATCAGCTTTGTAATCGGACTGATTTTTGGTATCACCCTTACAGTAACTAAAAAAGGTGCGATTTTGCAGAATAAGGTGATTTTCCAGGTTCTTGATAAGCTTATAAACCTGTTCCGCTCCATTCCGTTCATCATTCTGCTTACTGGTGTTATGCCTTTGAGCCGTCTTTTGATGGGAACTGCCATTGGCGTGCGCGGTGCAATCGTTCCGCTGATTTTCGGCTGTGTTCCATTTTTCAGTCGCCAGGTGGAAACTGCCCTTGCAGAAGTTGACAGCGGTCTTGTAGAAGCTGCGGAAAGTATGGGTCTGTCCCCTTTTGACATTATTTTCCGCGTTTATCTTAAGGAAAGCGTTGGTCCATTAGTTCGTGGCACAACAATCACTTTGGTAAGCTTGATTGGACTTACGGCAATGGCAGGTGCAGTTGGTGCTGGAGGACTTGGAAACTACGCAATTATGTACGGCCACGACCGCAATCAGCTGGATGTAACCTGGGTAACAATTATCGTGCTGGTAATTGTAGTAAACCTGATTCAGCTGGGCGGAAATAAGATTATTAAGGGAAATGCTCACTAGGAGAAAAATATGAGTTTGAACAAACGTAAAATAGGAATTATTGGTGCCGGTCATGTTGGCAGCCACGGTGGATATGCTTTGATTAGTCAGGGATTGGCAGAAGAAATTGTTTATATTGATGTTGATAAGGAAAAGGCTGTTGCTCAGGCATTGGATTTACAGGATTCATCAACTTATCTTGGCCGCCGTGTAAAGGTTTATGCCGGCACTTACAGCGATATTAAAGATGCAGATATTTTAGTTGTTGCTGCAGGGCCACTTCCAGATATGGCTGCAGGTCAGACAGACCGCCAGCAGACTTTGGGAGCTACAGTTGCAATTTTGAAGGACATTATCCCACAGATTAAAGCCAGCGGTTTTAGCGGAATTATTGTGAATATTTCAAACCCAGCTGATGTTGTAACTCATTATCTTCAGGAAAAACTTGGTTGGGATCCAAAACGCATACTTTCTACTTCCACTACTTTGGACAGTTCACGAGTTCGTCGTGCCATTGCAGAAGAAACTGGATACGACCAGCATTCGATTTACGCTTACGCTCTTGGTGAGCATGGTGAAAGTCAGTTTGTACCATGGAGCAATGTTACAGTTGGCGGAAAACCAATCCTTGAACTTATAAAAGAACAGCCGGATAGATTTGGAAAACTTGACCTTGAAGGTATTGCCGCCCGTGCAAAAAAAGCCGGATGGATTATTCTTGGTGGAAAAGGTTCTACAGAATTCGGAATCGGTGCTTCAATCGCAAATGTTGTTCAGGCAATTTTTGGTGGCGAAGACAGAATCCTTCCAGTTTCTACTCTGTTGCAGGGACAGTACGGACAGACCGGCGTTTATGCCAGCGT
>JAEDFX010000147.1 GCA_016297805.1 Treponema sp.
TTGCTTAAAGCAAGTACAGCAAAAGTATTTGTTGCTGGTGCAGTTAGCGGTCGTCGTGGTCAGGGCGATATGCTTACAAGTGGTGGACGTGTTCTTGCTTGTTCTGCTTATGGCTCAACTTTCAAGGAAGCATGGGAAAAAGCTTATCAGGGAGTTTCTTCTGTTAAGTTTGAAGATGCTTTCTATAGAAAGGACATTGGTTTGCCAGGTGCAGCAGAATCAGGTAAACTTTAATTTCTAGGTTAGGGATTGTAGCAATGCCGTAAGGCAAACAAAAAAAAAGACTTTCAGATTTTTCTGAAAGTCTTTTTTTTGTTCGGAGGCGAAAGCCGTAGTTGCGGAAAGCCCGACCCCGAATGAAGGCGGAGCTGGAGTGAGGGGGAACCCCCTGAAAATAGTTGTTTAAAAAATATAGAAAATTACCTAATAAAACGTTTAACATTACTTAAAAAACAAAATAAAAATTGACTAATTTTAAACTAATGATAAGATGTAATTAACTTAAAAAAAATTAAGTCGTGGAGGACTAAATGAAAAAGTTGATTAAATCTATTTCTTTATTGGTTGTTGCAGCTTCCTTGTTGTCACTTGTTGGTTGCTCAAAGAAAGAAGCAAAAGTTTCAGAATCGTCAGATCTTTTAGGATATGCTGATGTTGAATTAGGCAAAACATACACAGATGTTACTGCTTCTATTAAATTCCTTACTTGTCGTACAGATATGTGTAAACCTGATTATCCAGGAAAAGCATATGATAAATATATTGAAGATTTCAATAAAATGTATCCAAACATCAAAGTTGAAGTTGTAGGTATTACAGATTACGCTTCACAGACATTGCTTTACCTTCAGGGTGCAGGCGACTGGGGTGATATTATGATGATTCCTCAGATTGATAAAAAAGAACTTCATAACTACTTCGTTTCTTATGGAAAGCTTGATGTAATGAAAGAGCAGATTCGTTTTGCTGATCAGTGGATGTATGACAACGAAGTTTACGGTATTGCTTGTGATGGTAATGCTCAGGGTGTTCTTTATAACAAAAAAGTTTTTGAAAAAGCTGGAATTACAACTCTTCCAAAGACTCCAGATGAATTCATTGACTGCTTGAAAAAAATCAAAGCTAATACAGATGCTATTCCATTGTACACAAACTACGCTGCTGGTTGGACAATGGGTGCTTGGGATGCTTACCTTGGTGGTTCAGCTACAGGTGATGCAGACTATATGAACAGAATTCTTCCACATGAAAAAGATCCTTTCAGAAATCGTGGTGATAATACTCATGCTTATGCAGTTTACAAAGTTCTTTATGATGCAGTTGCAAATGGTTTGATTGAAGATGACTATACAACAACTGACTGGGAAGGTTGTAAAGGTATGATTAACCGTGGTGAAATCGGAACTATGGTTCTTGGTTCATGGGCATTCTCTCAGATGCAGGGTGCTGGTCCAAACCCACAGGATATTGGATACATGTCATTCCCAATCTCAGTTAATGGAAAACAGTCTGCTTCTGCAGGTCCTGACTACAACTATGGTATCAACAAAAAAGCTTCTATCGATAATCAGAAAGCTGCTATGGTATTCGTAAAATGGCTTACAGAAAAATCTGGATATGCTTTCAACGAAGGATGTATCCCAGTTGCTATGTCTGACAACAAATTCCCAGCTGCTTATGATTCATTCAACAAAGAAGGTGTAGCTTTGGTTGTTGATAATGCTGCTGTAGCAGGTGAAGAAGACTTGTTCGGTAACTTGAACTCAGAATCAGAATTGAACATCAATGCTGGTGGTAACTTGAAGGTTCAGCAGATTATTGAACATGCTGCTAACAAAACAAAAGATTTCGATGCAATCATGGATGAATGGAATGCTGCATGGACAACAGCTCAGAATTCCGAAGGTGCAGAAATTAAATACTAATCAATAAAATGTAGAGTCTGTAATCATAAGAAATTGTGATTACAGACTTATTCCAATTAGCGATATAGGAATATTATGAAATTGAAATTACGTCCAGAAAATGGACTTTTAGTTATAAAAAGTAATAAAAAATCACTTCAAAAAAAAGTAGTTATAGGTACATTCATTTTTATACCATTATTACTTCTTTTTACTTTCACTTATCTGCCATTTGCAGAAATGATAAGCTACAGTTTTTATAAAATGAAATACATCGGTGAACGTACTTTTGTTGGTTTAAAAAATTATCGCGATGTATTTGCAAGAAAAGATATTTTTAATGCATTGAAGCTTTCCCTCTATTACATGGGTGGTTCGCTTGTTCAGCTGGTTATTGCACTTCTTCTTGCGACAATCTTAAGCTTCAAAACTAAATTTGGAAATTTCTTTAAGGGAGTTTTATTCTTCCCTTATTTAATAAACGGAATTGCAATCGGATTTATCTTTAAGTTCTTTTTTACTCATGGATATGTTTTTGATACAGTTTTAAGCTGGGTTGGAATTCCAATGGAAAAAATGCCTTACTGGTTGAAAACTCAGGGATTAAATAACGTTTCTCTCGTAGGAACATCAATCTGGCGTTATCTTGGACAGAATATGGTTTTATTTATTGGAGCTATTATGTCTGTGGATTCTGAATTGTATGAAGCTGCAGATTTGGATGGTGCTAATAAAGTTCAGCAGTTCTTCCATATCATTTTGCCAAGTATTAAGACAATTGTTACTTTGAATGTAATTCTGTCGATTACAGGTTCTCTCAGTGCCTTTGAACCTCCATTTGTTATTACAAAAGGTGCAAATGGTACAGGTACTTACTTTATCATTATGGATCAGGTTGCTCATACAAGCCAGAAGGTTGGTTTGGCATCTGCTATGGCTGTATTGCTCCTTGGAATTATTCTTATTTGTACAATTTTACAGAAGCTGTTCTTTAAGTATGTATTCAGAAATGCTGATACAGGTACAGGAAAAGGAGATGTTATCTAATGAATAAGAAGAAATTCAACCTTTCGATAAGTGATATATTAAAATATTTTATTTTAATTTTCTTTGCTTTTTGGACTCTGGTACCTTTATTTTCATGTCTGATTACAGCATTGAAAAATGTAGATGAATATCAGTCAACTTCGGTTATGATGTTCCCTAAAGTATGGTACTTCAAAAACTTTGCCGATGCCTTTGTTCTGGCAGATATGGGAAGAGCCTTTTTGAATTCCATGATAGTACTTGTTTGTGTTCTTGCATGTTCAATCATTATAAGTTCACAGATTGCTTATGTTTTGAATAGATTTGCATTCCCTGGAAACTCTTTAATCAGAAAGATGTTCCTGTTTGCAACATTACTTCCTGGTGTTGCCATGCAGGTAGCTGTTTACAAGATTATGGGAAATCTTCATCTGATTAATCATTTGTATGGCTATATTATTATGATGACAGGAACGGATGTTATTTCTATTTATATTTTCATTCAGTTTATGGAAAATATTCCGGTTTCTTTGGATGAATCTGCAATTATTGATGGGGCAAATTATTTCACAATTTACAGAAAAATTATTTTCCCATTGTTAAGACCTGCTACTGTTACAAGCTGTATTTTGAAGGGGGTTGCTACATATAACGAATATTATTGTGCAAATCTTTATCTTCAGTCAAAGAATCTGCGTACAGTTGCCATTTCATTGTATTCATTTACGGGACCTTTAGGTAACCAGTACAATTTGATTTGTGCAGGTGTTATTATTTCTCTTCTTCCTGCTTTGATAGTCTTTTTATTCTGTCAGAAGCAGATTTACTCAGGTATTACGAACGGGGCTGTAAAAGGTTAGTTTGTATTATATGGATGTGTATTTTTCATACATTCCCCTCCTAAAAACTTTAGCCGAAAGATTCAAAATCTTTCGGCTATTTTTTTACTGGATAGAGTTAATTTGTATTTTTGTCATATATGAAATCAATCAGCGATTCTACCATTTTAAAATCGGATTCTGAGAAATTAGAGAGTCTTTCGGCAAGTTTTTGTATTTTTGATGAATAATTGTTTATTTTAGAATCTTCTTGGATTCCGGTATTTACAAGATATTCTACCGAAACATTTAAAGCCTTGGCTATTTTTACAGCCACATCAGCTGGAGGAATACTACTTTTTTCCCGAAGGTAATTATCCAATGTTCTTTTACTGATACTAGTCTTATTTGCAAGTTCTTTAACCAATATTCCCTGATAAGAAAGTTCTGACTTTAAATTTTCTCTAAACCCCATATTAATATAATGATACGTTAAAGTAAGTATAAATAATTGCAAAGTTGTTAAAATTAAGTTATAATTAATATAAATTGTTAAATCTAAGTATTATAACTAATTAGTACTTAAAAAAGGAGAATAAAAAATGAAAAAAAACGTATTGGCTTATATAGCTTCATTTATGATGATTGCTGTATGGATGGGATTATCATTATCTTGTGGTGGTTCTGCACCAGAAGAGCCAAAAACTAAGGTTACACTTGAAGATGTAAATAAGTATGTGGCAGGTCAGGATGTAAATATTTTGGTTAATAACGGATTAACATCTGATC